>JBIPNF010000027.1:0-17065 GCA_044373885.1 Flavobacterium sp.
CTAAACAGCAGGTTTTTGCAAACATAATCATTTGTAAAAGGATAGATAGAACCAATTCAACAAATCGGTTATAAGAAACAGTATTTGGAAAAACCTCTTGCATATGTTTTTGGACATAAAAGACGTAAAATGCTTAAAACAACGAAAACCACCCAATTGAAATAAATAGTATATCGTGATTACTTATGAAGTACTCATTTTAGGCTTCTTTTGGGATTATTTCCAATAACGAAAGGTGCTATTTTTTTTCAAAATTTTCACAAAACTTGTCTGTTAACACAAAATAATTTAGTGATTTTATTAAAGCAAATCATAAGGCAAAATGTTAGTTAAACGTTTAATTTTAAACACATTAAATATAGTAACTTTTGCATTTTTGTGTAAATTTATTACAATAAATTGTAGTTTTTTTATATAAATTATTAATCGAGCACAGGTTTAAAAGAAGTTTATTTATAACTAAACAGAATATCAAAGAATTAGATTAATTTAATTCACCTATAAAATAATTTTCTTTGTAACCTTTAAAGTTCCATTTTGATAATAATTTAAAAAATACAACCCATTACAAAATTGACTTAAATCAATTATACCTTCACTATTATTTACAATTACTGAATACACTATTCTTCCATTAATATCATAGATACTAAATTTATTGTCGCTTATAGTTTCTAAATTTTGTATTAAATAATTTAACATCTTATTTTTGTTCACACTTGTCAATATTTGGTTGTTAGTCGGCGAATCAAAATCTGAGCTAGATAAATTTGTAACTGTATCAATTCCTGAAACAATCAACGAATAATTTTGACCAGCTGCGCCTAACAATCTTCCTTTATGAGAAACAGTTATTTGATAGATTCCTACTGGTGAATCAATGTCAACTCTTTCAAAAGGATCTACATCATTATTTGCTTTAACTGCATAAATATTATTCCAATCTTTGTTTAACATCCATGGAAGATATGTAATTTGCTGTTTTGTAATTTTTATATCCAAGTCATTTACTATTCTTGGCGTAACAATATCTAAGCCAGTAGCAACAATTCCAGGTATATCAGTCCAAGATATGGATGCTTTTAAAGGTTCATTCCCAAGAGCTAAAACATTCATCGTAAAAGTTTCCCCATTGTTTATTACTTTTTCTTCAACAATAGATTCTGTAGTACGTTTTTGTAAAATTTGAATCATTTTTGCAGTATTTAACAAACCCCATCCAAACATGTGATCTGGCCCATTTGCAGGACCTGCCTCACTTGTAGTATGAAGCGCTAATCCTTTCAATGTAGAAGAATTCATAAAAGGGGCACCATAAAACTGCTGAACAAGAAGTAAAGCACCTGCTACAGATGGAGCCGCCATAGAAGTTCCTGATAAGTTACCATATGATAAATCTGTATTAAATGTATTAGAATAAACATTTACTCCATTTGCCACTAAATCAGGTTTAATCCTAAAATCATCTGTAGGGCCATAACTAGAAAAACTGGACATGATTACATTATTTGCATTGCTGTAATTTGCTATACTGTTGACTGCTCCAACAACTATTCCGTTTTTAGCAGTTTTATCATAAGAAAGTAAATCGTTTCCTACTTTGTCTGGATTAACGGGTGTAGTATTATTCCTGTCATTTCCAGCAGCAAAAACAGGAAGGTATTTTGGATTATTGTAACAAACAACATCTAAGGCATTAGAATCAGAATTATAAGCACCAAAATCAGGAACAGTAATGAAATTCGAATTTACTCCATAAGAATGATTAGAAATAAGTAATCCTAAACTAGCATATTCGTTCATTTCAGACATGTCATTAGTCCAATTAAACACCCACCCTTTCGCATTATATGCGATTCCTCGACCAGAAAGGTTTGGAGAATCAGCTCCTGTTGACAAAACCGTGCCCGTCACATGTGTAGAATGATTTGATTCAACAGTATTACCATCTACAGCAAGTAATTTAAACTCTCCCGAATTAAATTTAAATCCATTATGCGAAAGTCTTGGATGATTTTGATCCCAAACACCAGCAATCATATTTAAACCACTCAGATTAAGGTTCATAGAGCCTCCTGGACGAATTATATCTGCATTTATAGTATTTGCTGACTCAATATTGTCAGTCGAATAATATATAGGTTTATCATCATGGAATCTGACTAATTCGGCAACTTTGCCACTTGGATCAAGCCTCTTTAAAGGGATTCCCATGCTTATTGCTTTAATATCAGCTAATTGCTTCTCGTTTTTTGGATATTTTAATGTATCGAATTGAACTGTTCTATCGTTTACCATTTTGTAATATTCTACAATACTATTTCTTTCTTGATCGGTTTGACTATATGTAAATACATAAAAGAATAAAATAAAAGTAACGCAGTATTTTTTCATAATAAATTAATTAATTTGGATTCAAAAATAAATAAAAATAAATAAAACTTACTATTATTATTGATTATATTTTTAAAACTATTCGAAAGTAAAATTCAAAATATTTTTTCCTTAAGAAGAACTTTGTGGTTAAATAAAACAACTTTCAAATAAAACTGAAAAATGTTTCAAGATTTTTTCTTTTACTTCTTGTTCGTCCACTTTTTCAACACCCAATTCTACATTTAAAGAAGTAACTGCTTTTCCGCGGATGCCACACGGAATAATATTATCAAAGTAGCCCAAATCAGCATTGACATTTAACGCAAATCCATGCATGGTAACCCAACGCGAAGCTCGAACTCCTAAAGCACAAATTTTTCTAGCAAATGGAGTTCCAACATCTAGCCAAACTCCAGTTTCTCCTTCACTTCTTGAACCTATTATAGTGTAGTCCGCTAAAGTCAATATTATAGCTTCTTCCAGAAAGCGCAAATACTTGTGAATATCCGTAAAAAAATTATCTAAATCTAAAATAGGATACCCCACAATTTGCCCGGGTCCGTGATAGGTAATATCACCACCACGATTGATTTTGTAGAATGAAGCTCCTTTGGCTTCCAATTGTTTTTCGGATAAAAGCAAATTTTCTAACGAACCACTTTTTCCTAAAGTATAAACGTGCGGATGTTCCACAAACAAAAAATAATTTGGGGTTGCCAAATTGGTTTCCTCCCTCCTATTTTGAATTTTCAAATCGACAATTCCCTTAAACAATTCCTCTTGGTATTCCCAAATGGCTTTGTAATCTTTCAATCCTAAATCTTGAAATTGGATATTTTTATTCATTGCATTTATTTGTGTTGCAAAGTTACAAAGTTAAATACTTAAAAACTTTAAATGGAAAGTCAAATTAATTTTTAAAATTTCAAATTGCCACATTTTCAAATTTACCTATATTTGCATTCTTAAAATCTGAATTCAATGGCATTATCCGAGCAAGAAATCCTTCGTAGAGAGGCACTTCAAGAATTACGCAATTTGGGAATTGACCCTTATCCCGCAAATGAGTTTGTAACCACCACTTTTTCAAGCGAAATTTTAGCCGATTTCGAAAAATTTGAAGGTAAGGAAGTGGTTTTAGCAGGTCGTTTGATGGGAAAGAGAATCATGGGAAAGGCTTCATTTGCCGAACTTAAGGATTCTGAAGGGCGGATTCAAATATATGTTTCAAGAGATGATATTTCTACCGATGAGGAAAAAACAATGTACAATGTAGTTTTCAAAAAACTGCTTGATATTGGCGATTTTATTGGAATTCGCGGAACAGTTTTCAAAACACAAGTGGGCGAAATTTCGGTGCATGTTTATGGATTAACCGTTTTGGCAAAAGCCTTGAAACCACTTCCAGTAGTAAAAACAGATGCTGATGGAAAAACACACGATGCTTTTTCAGATCCTGAGCAAAGATACCGCCGTCGATATGTAGATTTAACAGTGAACGACCATGTGAAAGAAACGTTTGTAAAAAGAACAAAATTGTTCAATGCGATGCGTTCTTTCTTCAATGAACAAGGCTATTTGGAAGTAGAAACCCCTGTTTTGCAACCAATTCCCGGTGGTGCTGCGGCACGTCCGTTTATGACGCATCATAATTCGTTAGACATTCCATTGTATATGAGAATTGCGAATGAATTGTATTTAAAAAGATTAATTGTTGGTGGTTTTGAAGGGGTTTATGAGTTTTCGAAAAACTTCAGAAATGAAGGAATGGACCGAACGCACAATCCTGAATTTACAGCTATGGAAATATATGTAGCCTACAAAGACTACAATTGGATGATGAATTTCACCGAAAATTTATTAGAACATTGTGCCGTTGCTGTAAATGGAACTTCAGAAGCTACTTTTGGCGAACACCAAGTAAACTTCAAAGCGCCATACGCAAGAATTACAATGACCGATTCTATTAAGCATTTTACTGGTTTTGATATTTCTGGGAAATCAGAAACGGAATTATTTGAAGCTGCAAGAGGAATGGGAATTGACGTGGATGCTACAATGGGAAAAGGGAAATTGATTGATGAGATTTTTGGCGCTAAATGCGAAGGAAATTATATTCAGCCTACTTTCATAACCGATTATCCAAAAGAAATGTCGCCATTGTGCAAATCACACCGAGACAATCCTGAATTGACCGAGCGCTTTGAATTGATGGTTTGCGGAAAGGAAGTGGCCAATGCCTATTCTGAATTGAACGACCCAATTGACCAAAGAGAACGTTTTGAGCACCAATTGAAATTGGCCGAAAAAGGCGATGATGAAGCCACAGAATTTATCGATGAAGACTTCCTTCGTGCTTTAGAATATGGAATGCCACCAACTTCTGGATTAGGAATTGGAATGGATCGACTGATGATGTTTTTGACTAATAATGCTTCTATTCAAGAAGTGTTGTTTTTTCCACAAATGCGTCCTGAGAAAAAACAAGTCCAAATTGAATTGTTAGAAGAAGAAAAATTAATTGTCGACTTATTAAAATCCAATAACAACAAAATGGATTTGGGTTTTTTGAAAATAAAATCGGATTTAAGTGGCAAAAAATGGGATGCAGCAATGAAAGGTTTGTCAAAACACGGATTGGTAAAAGTGTCGTTAGTTGGCGATAGCAAAATAGTAGAATTAGCAGTATAAATTAAAACTTTCCCAATTATATTTACAAACAAAAACAAAATATGAAAAATTATCAAAAAATAATGTTGTTTACATTAGTGAATTTAGCATCACTTTCGCTAAGTGCACAAACTTTAACTTGGGGAACGGCCTCGCCTTCTTTAAAAGAGACAGATGCTAAAATTGGATACACTGTGGATGCTAAATTCTACCAGACCAACTCTATTTATAACGATAAGAAATTCAATAGAACTGTAACCTCAAATTCGTTTTCTTTAAGTAATTTGAATAAAGAAAAAACAAATGATTTTAGTGTAGGACAACCAGTTATGGGACTTGCTATGCAGACGCATTTGGAAATGTTTCAAGAAAAAGGAACAAATAATATCATTTTTCTGGATGAATATAATTCCAAAACTAAGGAACGCGAATTGTATTGGCAACGTGTGAATTTGGAAACCAATGAGAAAACGAAACCTGCCTTGATAACTTCAATGCCAACGAGAAACTCCACTTATTATATTTCTCAATCTCCAAATAAATTATTTTATGCGGTTGTAAAACAATTTTCTTTCGATAAAAAATTGAACGAAAAAATCAATGTAACACTTATCGACAAAGACTTTAAAGTGATTAAAGAAATTACTTTCGAATCTCAATACTTGAATAAAACACAATCAGATCCAAAGTTATTTGTTTCCAATCAAGGAACGGTATTTGTTGTAAAAGAAATTGATTTGGCAAAAATGAAGCCTTTCAAAACGGTTTATTTTTGGGATGGAAATGCGACGACAATGCAAGAAACGAGTTTGAAATTTGAAAACGATTTTCAGATTTACCAATATCAAGGGCATTTTAATGGAGATGATTTTTACATCCACGGATTGTACACAAGAATTGGTTCAAAAGGGGTTCAAATGTACGGCGGAAGTCTTCCAGCAGCAGGAATTTATGCCGCAAGATTTAATGGAAAAGGTGAAAAAAGATACATCGAAGCAAATGAAACTGGAGAAATACCAGGTTTAAACTTAAAAGATTTCACTTTCGACGGATTAAAAACTTGGTTGTTTGCTGACAAAATGTTTTTACAACAAAAAAACAAACCGCCAGTTCCAGGAGCACCAGGAAGTTACAATTTCGAAAAAGATAATTTCTATTCTAATACTGCTTTTGTTTTTGGGAAATTAGACAATGAAACGGGAAAATTAGAATGGAAAAAAGAAATAAAATATGAGGAACCAAATACGACCAATGATAATGGTACGTTCCTTTCGTATTTACCGATATTGAAAAATAACCAACTTATTATTTTGTACAATGACACTCAAAAAACAAAAATCGATCGCTATGTAATGGACGACCGTTTTACAGGTTTTGATACTTATGATGCTAGTGGAAATTTAGTTTCAAGCACCTTAATTCCAGAAACAGGATTGGAATTAAAATACAGATACAACTATGGTTTTGATGAAAATTTCGATTTAGACACAACGGTTCTTGTGAAAATTACAGATGGCAAATACATCATTAGAGCCAAGTCGGGAAGTAATGAGAAATTTGGTTATTTAACTTTTTAATTTAGCTTAAAATGAAAAAAAAAATCCTACTAATAGCATTCTTTTTAGGCTTTGGCGTTGCAAATGCACAAAACATTGAGAACATTCGAATTTCATTTACGCAAACTCTTTTTCCTAAAAAAACATTGCCAGCAAATGTAAAAAATTACCATGTTACGGTAACAACGCCATATTTAAAAGACGATAGTTCTTTTAGAAAAATTGCGGAAGAAAAATATCAAAAAGACATGATTGACTTTCCAAACGTAATTATGGCATCAGAAAAAAATTATACTTATGTTACATTAGTAGAATACGCGAAAAAAGTAGCCGAGGCCAAAGAAATTTACAAATTAGAATCAGATCAATTTAACAAAATGAGTACGTTGGAAAGACTTGCTTTAATTGATAAAAAGCCAGTATTACGAATTCCTGAAAAGCCTTATTATAATGCGCCGCAACCACCAAGAGTTGAGTCAATAAATATAGGTGACGTAATTATTTACAATCCTGAAACTTTGGCAAAATCCTATATAAAATTAAATGGTTTTGGCGATGGAACAGATGGCATCCAAATTAAAATTGATTTCAAAGGTTTTGAATATGTTGAACCTGTTGCAACGCTTATAAATGTTGAGAATTACAACCCACAAACTAAAGAAAAATTCTACACAAAGCAAACGCAATTTGTAACGAAATACAGACACCCAACAATGCTTCAAGTGAGTATTAACGGTAAAAATTTGTCGTCGGGAATTTTCCAAGGAACAAGTGAATTTCAAACGAAAGCTACGAGTTCAAAACCAACTCGAATTTATATTGAAAGACAAGAAGTAGAAACTATAATGTCAAGTATCAACAACTACTTGAACGATCAATATGGCTATACTAAGCTAAATCGTTATGCTGTTTTGTATTCTGTTAAAAATAAAAAAGGAGAATATGACGATCTTGAAAAAGCGAGAGATTTTGCAGTTTCTGGCTATAAAAATTATACAGAACACCAAGAAGATGCAGTAAAAGATATTGCAAATGCAATCGCAATTTGGGAAAAAACGATTACAGAAGTGAATTACGATGACAATAAAGCCCGAATTGATGAAAAAGTAGGAACAGCGGTTTTGAAAAATTTAATTTTTGCGACAATAATGACCAATGAATTTAGCAAAGCCAATAAATATTTGACAGATTTCAAATTACTACGTTTAAGTTATGATGACAAACAATTTGCTGATACTTATGAAAAAATAGCAGCTGATTTAAAATCAAGATTTGAAGGGAAATAGAATTAATTTACTTCACAAATATAAAAAACTATCAAAATTGTTAAAATAATTTTAAAGTATAACATCTTTTCAAAAGCTACCTTACTTTTATCAAAAAAAAAATTCTTTTTTTTTAATTAATCTATGAATAACTTTTGAAAATACAATTTTATTATATTAAAAATGAAAAAAAAAATATTTCTAACACTTCTTTTTTTACTCTTTTCGAATTTATTTTATTCCCAATCTAAAGAAGAGGCAAATGCTATTATTAGCAATTATGATTTATCAAAAATTAAAGAACTACAGATTGCTTTAAAGAAAAAAACAACTTTAGAAAAACAAAAAGCGGAAGCATTAGCCAAACTAAATAATTGGCCAATCCGTGAAGTTCGTAAAGATGGTTCTATTAGCGAATTAATGAAACTAACACCTGATGGTTTTCCGGTTTATTTTACCAACAATAATGCGAATGCAGCCAAATCTACAAGAGCAAATCATTTGAATTCTAGTGGTTCTTTAGGCCTTGATCTTAATGGTCAAGGAATGGTAGCTAGAGTTTGGGATGGTGGAACCGTTAGAAGTACACACAATTTATTTTCAGGGCGAGTTACCATAGTAGACGTTCCAACTAGCACCACATATGCTGCACATGCGACACATGTTACGGGTACAATAATGGCCTCAAACGCAGTAGCAAACACAAAGGGAATGGCTTATTTAGCTGAAGCAAGAACTTTTGAATGGACAGATGATAATTCCGAAGCTTTATCTGAAGTTCAATTAGGAATGCTAATCTCAAATCATTCTTATGGAGTACCAATTACAAGTTCTAATGGAACTGTATTGCCTTCATGGTACATTGGTTCATATACGCAAGATGCAAAAGATTGGGATGAAATTGCATACCTTTCACCATACTATTTAGCAGTTTTATCCGCAGGAAATGATGGGTTTAGTAATGCAAATCCAGAACCAATTGCCATTGGTTATGATAAATTGAATGGGAATAAAAATTGCAAAAACAACATGGTTGTAGCCAATGCAGAAGATGCTTTTGTAACAGATAATGGAATCTTAACTAGTGTAAATATAAATGGCTCAAGCAGCCAAGGACCAAGTGACGACAATAGAGTTAAGCCGGACATCACTGGTAATGGCACAACGGTAACGTCTGCAAACAGTCCGAACGATTCATCTACAACAACTATGAGCGGAACATCTATGGCTTCTCCGAATGTCGCAGGTACACTTTTGCTTTTGCAACAGCATTATAAAAATTTGACAACCAACTTTATGAAAGCTGCTACTTTAAAAGGATTGGCTTGTCACACCGCAGATGACGCCGGAAATGTAGGTCCTGATCCAGTTTTTGGATGGGGTCTATTGAATGCGAAAAAAGCTGCCGAGACTATAAGTGAAAACGGATTGACTGCTTGGGTTTCAGAAGATAATTTAAATCAAGGACAATCTTCTGCAATTATTGTCAAAGCGAGCGGTACAGAACCTTTAATTGCTTCTATTACTTGGACAGATGTGCCAGGATTTGCTAATGCAGGAAATCTTTCAGCTAATGATTCAACACCAGCATTAGTTAACGATTTAGATATACGCATTACTAAAAATGCAGTGACTTATTTTCCATGGAAGTTAAATAGCTTACCTTATGGTGACGCAATTCAGACCGAAGATAATTCAGTTGACAACGTTGAACAAGTCAAACTTGAAAGTCCAACAAACAACGAATACACAATAACAGTTACTCACAAAGGCACATTACAAACTGGAAAGCAAAATTATACTTTAGTAATTACTGGTATTACTTCTTCGTTTTCGATTATTCCAACTTCATCCGACTTAACTATCTGTTCTAATCTAAATGCCGTTTATACCTTTAACTATAAACAAAGCGGAAGTGGAACAACTAATTTTACTGCTGTAGGTTTACCAATAGGCGCAACCGCAACTTTTAACAATGCTTCTTTGAGTACTAACGGAACGATTACAATGACTATTTCAGGACTTTCAAATGTATCCTCGGGAGAATACAATATAGGTGTTGTTGGAAACAATGGTACTGAGTCAGAAACAAGATATAAATCTTTAAAAATATACAGTTCTACTTTTTTACCTGTAATTTTGAGTTCTCCAACTAATTTACAAACGGGACTTTCTACCTCAGTGAATTTAAATTGGAATAGCCAATTTAATGCTGAAATCTATAATGTTCAAGTAGCAACAGTTTCCAATTTTAGTACTACTATTTTCAACGAATTAGTTACTACAAATAAGTTTACCGCAAGTGGATTGTCTCAAGATACTGATTATTTTTGGAGGGTCATTCCTTTGAATCGTTGCGGAAACGGATTACCAAACAATGCAATTGTGAACAATTTTAAAACAGGCGTACTGGTTTGCGGAAATGCAATTTTTACGGCAACTGATTTTTCAAATGCAACTATTGCTTCTGTACCTAATTCCAGTGCCTCTGTGCCCATAACAATTACTGGTAATTATGTGATTGGCAACATGAAAGTAAACCTTAATTTGACTCACACCTATATCCAAGATATGACAATTTCTCTTGTTGGGCCAGCAAGTATTGGAAGACCCGAAGTGGTTTTATTTAGTGAAGCTTGTGGTGATAACGACAATATTGATTGTACTTTAGATGATGCCGGTTCTGCTCCAGCTTGTTCGGGAATACCTGCAGTTACTTCAATTATTGCACCTTATGAAGCTTTAAATACTTTAAATACTTTACCAGCTAACGGTCAATGGAAACTAAAAATAAATGACCCTTATAATGGAGATGGTGGGGTTGTGAATTCCTTCAGTATTGATATTTGTTACATCACTAATTCCTTAGGATTAGACACAAATAGTTTGTCAAATGTTACCATTTATCCAAATCCAACCAAAGATATTATATACATAAATATTCCTCAAGCGATTGGAGCTTCAAAATTAAAACTTTTTGATATTCAAGGAAGAGAAGTCTTAGAAACAATAACTAATAAAACAAATGAAGTATTAAATATTGGAAATTTACAAAGCGGAGTATACATGCTTTCAATTGAAAATGAAACCAATAGAACTATTAAAAAAGTTATTTTAAATAGATAGTGACAACTAAAAAAATAAAAAAAGGGAACTCTATAAGGTTCCCTTTTTTATTTAATACCCTTTTTTACAAATTATAATTTAAGTTTACAAAAATATTTCTTCCTTGTCTTGGAAAATTATTCCAATCGGAATACGTTGAATAATAATTGTCCAGAATATTTTCAATACCTAATTTCATAGTTATTTTACTTTTGCTAAAAAGTAATTTATATCCAAAACCACTATTTAAAATTGCGTACTCTGGAGTTTTATCTTCCCCATAAGTCGCACTAAATTTATCCTGATTCGCATTTCCTTGAACAGAAAAATCTGCAGAAAAAACGCCTTTGCTAAACACAAAAGAAGTTAAATAACTAAATGGACTAATGAAAGGCAAATTCACATTTTCAAAATCTTTACCACGGCTGTAAACCAATTGAGAATTCCATTTTAACAGCTTTGAAAAGTTGAATTCTGTAACTAAACTAACGTTGAAAATTGCAGCATAATCTAACGCAGAATATATTTTAACACCATTTGCTCCAATTGTCATAGGAATCAAACCTATACTTGGTTTTGCCACAATATAATTTGAAATATGAAAGTAAGACGACGCTATTTTAGCACTGCCATTTTTGGTTTTAAACCCAATAAAAGCATTGCCTTCTATGGAATTTTCATTTTTTAAATTTGGGTTTCCAATGTTGTCAAAACCATCAAAACTATTGAATAAATAAAACCCATATCCTTCAGAAACTGAAGGTGCTCTTTCACCATATCCAAAACCACACCCATATTCAAAACCTTGCAGATTGTAATTATAATTAGAGGAGAAACTTTTTAAAAACCTATTGTTTTGCGTCCTCATTTTAGGATAAAAAATTTGCAAACTTTCCAATCCAAATTGGCTTTCAACTTTATTTGAATGACTTCCAAGTGACACCGAAATTATAAGGCTTGAATGACAATTTAATGCATAATTATCTTCAATAAAAAGACCATTATAAAAAGTACTCACGTCAGGCCAAGTAAACATAAACATTGGGCTTTCATTTGGATTATTTGGATACATTGTCATTTCGGCAACCGATTTATTGTAAAAAGAATTTGCATTTACTAAAAAGTAATGGTTTTTATAATTTCCATTAATTTTAGAATAATATCCAAACGTTTTACTCCAACCTGGCATGTCCATGTGAATAGCAACAAAAGGTCGTTTTGTATCGTCCATTTTATGGTTTATGGTATTGAAATACATTTTAGTTTCCCATTTTTTGATAGGTGATACTTTTGGTAAATAGTCAAATTTTAATGACGTGATAATTGCCTCCGCAACAGCAACGTCCATTGGCAAAGCTGGATAACCGATATTGGTAGCTTTATCATAAATAAATGAAGCTTCAATGCGTTTATTTGTATCTAATTTATATCCAAAAGTTCCAGAAAAGTTGAGCTTTTTAAATTGAGAAAACAAAATTTCTTGATTGCCACCAGCTTTATAATTTTCGGCATCACGAAACATAAAATCGGTATCAACATAAAACAATTTATCAGAATAATTTACGGATGCTCCAATAATTTTCTGCTTGTTATTGGTTTCAAAACCAGAGTTTAAACTGAAACCCCATTTTTGATTTCCAAATGCAGATTGATTTCGTTTTAAGTCAATAGAACCGCCTATTGTACTCCCAAAACAGGCGCCTTCTTGACCAGAACTAATAGTTGCTTCTGATAGATTAGACACTTCTAAATAGGAAGTTATGGGATCCATTTTATCGGTACAAGCACCAAAAATACGCATTCCATCAATGGTTACCAATGTGCGCTCTGTTGGCATACTATTAATTGTTGGTTCCCACGCATAAGCACCACGCTTAATCATATCAACTTTTGGTGATTTTTGCAAATAATCATCAATTGACGTCAATGGTTTGGATTGTTTTTCGGAAACTTGGGCTTTTTTGCCAATAACTATAACCTCTTTTATTTCAATTGGAACGATTGAATCCGTTTGAATTACTTGCGAAAAAACGCAATAAAACGAATTCATCAGAAAAAATAATATAATTATATTTTTCATACTACTTACAATAAAAAAGGTCAAAAACCACAGTGATTTTTGACCTATAAATTAATAGTTAAAATTCGAAATCAAAGTAAATACTACTTCCTAAAACAGTGTCTGAAATTGCTTCTCCTTTTACAACTACGCCATTTGGATTGACTAATTGCAAATTAATTTTCCAATAACCCGTCATCGTCAAAGCCATTTTACCAGTGTATAAATCCCCTGGAATAATTTGAGATGGGTTCACATTATTTGGAGAACTATGGTTTCCCATACTTGGCATTCTTGGGTCAATTTTCAAAGTATAGCCATCAACAACTGGAAAATTCATCATGTCTTGCATTTTAAAAACACCCACGACCATATCGTTTAAAGCTACTTTTGGGTGATGTGGTTCAGCATAAACCACAATATATTTAATCCCATCAGAACCTGTGAAAGTATTCGAATTTCTTTCAGTAGCTGCTGGAACATCAATAACGGTAGTTACAGAGTAGTTTGAACCATTTACAGAATAATCAATTTTCAAATCCCAGTATTCCGTAGCATTTTGAGCCATTTGAAAAACAATATAACCTTCATAAAGTGTTCCATCAGCAGTGATTTTTTCAACACCAGATTTAGGACAAGAATGCGTCATCATAGTCATGTGCATAAGTGGCAACCAATTTATTACTGCATTTTTTACATATGCATTTGTAGAATTATCTTTAATTCTTATTTTAATTTCGTTGTATCCTTGTTCAACAGACATGTGAGAATACAATTCTATTGTATGGGTTGCATTTGTAATTTCTTTAAATTTTGAAATTCCTTCTAACTCGTCAAATGGGGTCTTAGAATCATTATTTGAACAAGAAACAAGACTTATTGCAACTGCCAAAATAGCAATTGTATTTTTTATTATATTTTTCATTTTTGATATTCTTAAATTATTTAATTTATTGAGTTTTAAATGCGTACAGAAGAGCAATCATAAAACTGCCGTTAAATGATGTATCTGTTGCTAAAATTTATAAAATTTAAGAAATAGAGGTTGGCGGATGAAATACGAAACAACTATTCAAGTGAGAATAAAAGTTGGAATAGTTATCATTTATTTGTGTTTTTATGAAATAAAAACGAGGTGTGCCTTCAAAAGATTTTATGTTTTCAAAGAATAAAACTTCGAATTCTTGAGCAGCAATCTTTTTATCTGAAATGGGTTTTTCGTTTTCAGATGCTATTGCCAATTCTTTCATCAATTGACATTTTCCATTGCATTGAAGCTTTGGTTTGTCTTTGTTGACACATAAAACTTTTGAAATATATTCATAATTCACCACATATTCTACAACCGGAAGTATTGGTTTTAGGAACATTAATAAGGCAAGAATGAATACTGTTTTTTTCACAATGCAAAGTTAGTTTAATCTTTGATAACTATAAGACGATAAAAAAATAATTTCCTTGTAATTTAAGTTACAACAACCCTTAAAAAATAATTTATTATTAAACATTAAACCTTTTTAAATCACAATTGGTCTTATATCTAAAATAAATTTAAAAAAATCGAAAATGAAAAAATTAATTGCAGTTGCATTATTAGTATCTGGTTTATCAACATTTGCTCAGATTGTAAAAAAAGAAAAAAGTGATAAAGAGCCAATGGAGAAAATGTCTCCAGAAAAAAGAGGCGAAAGAGAAGTAAAAAGAATGACCAAAGATTTAGGGTTAAACGACTCTCAACAAAAAAACATGAAAATCTTATTTTCTGAAATGACTCCTAAAAGAGGTGAAGGTGATAGTAAACCCTCAAAAGAAGATCGCAAAGCAATGAAAGATAAAATCAGCAAAATTCTTACACCAGAACAAAATGCAAAGTGGAAGAAAATTCAAGAGGAAAGAAAAGAAAAAATGAAAGAAAGAAGCGAAGAAAAAGTTGGGAAACCTGAAAAATCTGAAGATAAATAATCAATTATTTTTTTCTTCAAGAAAAAACATTTAGATTTGAATCAAATTTAAATTAAATCTCATGAAAAAAATAATTATTGCTAGTTTTTTAGTGTTTTCTTTTAGTGTTTCTGTAAATGCTCAAAGCAAGAAAAAAGCTGCTGTAGCTAATGCTAAGGAAGTTGTGATTTTAACTCCAGAACAAGAAGCAATAAAAGATGCTGTAGCAATTTGTGAGTTTCTAGGCCTTGATGAAAATTTAAGAACCGCTTTTACAGGACTTTTCGAAATGAAACACAACGTAATGCAAAGTAGTTCTGAAACAGTTGAAAGCAGAAAAGAAATGTCAAGAATTGTTGGTTTAAAAATTGAAGCAACTATTGACTCCAATCAACTTGAAAAATTAAAAGCAAATACAGCACTTTACAATCAGGTATTAAGTACTGATGCGATAGAAACTAAAAAATAATATTTTATATCTACAAAAAAGGCTTTCAAATTGAAAGCCTTTTTTTATTATACTATTTTTGCTACTTTATCAATTGCCCGAATGGTGAAATCCAAATCGTCATAGGTTAAAGCATCGGTAATAAACCATGTTTCATAAGCCGAAGGAGCAATATAAATACCTTCGTTCAACAAGCCATGAAAAAATTTCTTGAACGTTTCGTTATCCCCTTTTGCAGCACTTTGAAAGTCAACAACAGGAGCTGCATCAAAATGAACCGAAATCATCGAACCAATTCTGTTAATGGTATGAATAACTCCATTTGAGGAAAGTGCCTTTTGAATTCCGTTTTCTAAATAAATGGTTTTATCGGATAACCTTTGAAATACCGCTTCATCTTCATTTAAAGCTTTCAACATGGCCAATCCAGCAGCCATAGCCAGTGGATTACCCGACAAGGTTCCTGCTTGATAAACGGGTCCTAATGGCGCCAAATAATTCATGATTTCTGCTCTTGCGGCAAATGCACCTACTGGCAAACCACCACCAATTACTTTTCCAAAAGTTACAATATCGGCTGTAACATTCAATAGTTCTTGAACGCCTCCTTTTGCCAATCGGAAACCCGTCATAACCTCATCAAAAATTAAAAGTATGGAATTGTCGGTGCAAATTTGGCGTAATGCTTCTAAAAAACCCTTATTTGGCGGAATACATCCCATATTTCCTGCAACTGGCTCAATTATAATTGCCGCAATTTCGTTTTTATTGGCTTCAACAAGTGTTATTACACTTTCTAAATCATTGTATTTTGCCAATAAGGTGTCTTTTGCTGTTCCCTCAGTAACGCCAGGGCTATTTGGCGAACCAAATGTTACCGCTCCACTTCCCGCTTGAATCAAAAAAGAATCGGAATGTCCGTGATAGCAACCAGCGAATTTAATTATTTTGTCTTTTTTAGTAAATCCTCTCGCCAATCGAATGGCACTCATGCAGGCTTCTGTACCCGAATTCACAAATCGGATTTTATCAATTCCCGGCACCATTTTTATGGCTAATGCCGCAATTTGAGTTTCCATTTCCGTTGGCATTCCAAAAGAAGTTCCCAATTTTGCTTTTTCGATAACTGCGTCCACAACAGGAGGAAAAGCGTGCCCCAAAATCATTGGTCCCCAAGAATTTATATAATCTATAAATCGGTTGCCATCTTCATCAAATACATAGGCTCCTTTTGCACTTTTAGCAAAAATTGGTGATCCTCCAACGGCTTTAAACGCACGAACTGGTGAATTTACACCTCCTGGGATTACTTGTTCCGCTTCCGAAAATAATTGACTGCTTCTTTGATACAACATTGTAATTATGGTATTTATGATATTATTTATTCAACAATTAAATTCTGACCTATGGAAAGTGCATTGTCGAAAATGTTATTTTTCTTTTTTAATTCATCGATTGATACATTGAATTTCTTGGAAATTGAATACAATGTATCGCCTTGTGTAACCTGATATTCTTTATATTTTGATTTGGGTTCAACTGATTTCACAACATAATCGTTGCCCAAAACCTCAGCGTCATATTGATCCAAATGATAGCGCTCAATAATGGCAATTAATTTTTCAGGATATTTTGGATCTGTAGC
>JBIPNF010000183.1:0-5071 GCA_044373885.1 Flavobacterium sp.
GTACAAACAACACTACTAAAATGAAAAATACAATTATTGCCCCATCCGTACTTGCTGCCGATTTCGCCAACCTACAGCGCGACATCGAAATGATAAATAACAGTCAAGCCGATTGGTTTCACATCGATATTATGGACGGCGTATTTGTTCCTAATATTTCCTTTGGAATGCCCGTTTTAGAAGCCATTACCAAACACGCCAAAAAAACAATCGACGTGCATTTGATGATTGTAGATCCCGATCGTTATATAAAAACGTTCAAAGATTTAGGAACAGACATTCTAACCGTGCATTATGAAGCGAGCACTCATTTGCACAGAACGCTACAAGCCATTAAAGCCGAAGGAATGAAAGCGGGAGTAGCATTAAATCCACATACCAATATTGATTTATTAGAAGATGTAATCAACGATATTGATATGGTTTGTATTATGAGCGTGAATCCAGGCTTTGGCGGACAATCGTTTATTGAAAACACCTATACAAAAATTGAAAAATTAAAAGCCCTAATTAACCGAAAAGGCGCATCAACCATTATTGAAATTGACGGTGGCGTGACCAATAAAAATGCAGTACAATTAGTTCAAGCTGGTGCCGATGTTTTGGTAGCTGGAAACTATGTTTTCAAAGCAGACAATCCAACACAAACTATTGCCGACTTGAAAAAGTTGACCGCAACTTAAAAATAAAAACCACACGACTACAATTTATAAATAACCACCAATTTTGAGATTACTAGTCTTAAATTGGTGGTTATTTAATATTAATAAAGAGACAATTAATATTGACTTATTAAATATTTTAATAAATCGGTAGTTGTAACTATTCCAACTAACAATTTTCCTTCACAAACTGGCAAAGCATGGAATTCGTTTTGAGACAAAATTTCAGCCACTTCTCGAATAGAAGTTTCGGGGGAAACAGTCGTTACTTTTTTTACCATAACTTGTTCTATCGTGAACATATTATAAACCGTAGTATCTACAATATCTGCATCGTCATCAACAGCATCTGCGAATGAAATTCTTAATAAATCCGTATAGCTTAACATCCCAATTATTTTATCACCACTTACCACTGGAATATGCCTAATTTTATTGTTTTTGAAAAGTTTTTCTGCTTTAGACAAATCATCTTTACTGTTCAGGGTAATTACATTTTTGGACATAATTGACGTTACTGGCGTTCTGTTTTTCATAATTATATTGTTTTGATTATACTCAAAGGTAGCATTCAACAAACGAAATAAATATGATAAAAATCAGATCTACTAAAATAAATCAGAGATAATTATCATACAACACAATCATATTACACAAGTTTTTATTGCCAAAAAACATAGGCAAAGGCTAAATATTATTAATAAATAGTAAATGGAATAATTAGGCGGCATAAAAAAACTCCTTATAAAATTAATATTATAAGGAGTTATGTGACCGCGGAGGGGTTCGAACCCCCAACCCTCAGAGCCGAAATCTGATATTCTATCCAGTTGAACTACGCAGCCATTATTTTGAATTGATAGATTTTAAGACTTCTTAGATTTAAAAATATCTTTAAATCAAATTTGATTAAACCAACAATTTTTTTACTATTGTAGAAATGGTTTTTCCTTCAGCGGTTCCACCTAATTGTGCAGCTGCTAATCCCATAACTTTTCCCATTGATGCAATTCCTAAAGCGCCTGTTTCTGAAATGATTTTTGCAATTATAGCTTCTACTTCAGCCTCGCTTAATTGAGCTGGTAAGAATTTTTCGATTACGGCAATTTGGGCTAATTCTGGTTCAACCAAATCCATTCGGTTTTGTTCTGTGAAGATTTTAGCACTGTCTTTTCTGGTTTTTACCAATTTTTGCAACAATTTAATTTCGTCTTCTTCAGAGATTTCTTCCTTGCTTCCAGTTGCCGTTTGTGCTAACAAAATTTCCGATTTTATGGCGCGAAGTGCTTCCAATGCAATCGTATCTTTTGCTCTCATTGCAGTTTTAATATCGTCCATTAATCTTGCTGATAAACTCATATTTTATTTTGTTAATTTGATTAATCGTTTATATGTTGAATCGTTAAATAAAAACGTTATTTTGAAAACGGTTCGGTTTTGCCCCAGATGGTAGTGAAAAGCTTTTTTGGAGAAAATGGATTTTTTCTTGGACTTATAAAGCGACTTTAGAAGCTCTTTTAAGGCCGTTGAAAAAAGCATTTTCGAGAAAAAACTTGCAGCGAACAGCTGGATTAAGGCCTTGCAAATTTATAGAATTTTAATTGAATTAACAACAGATTCGATTGTTGTTACTGTAAAAAATCAATCTTTGAAATGGGGCAAAAAATAACCCGAGAATCGTTATGACTTTCGGGCTAGATTTCTGTTAATTTGTTTTTATTTAATCTACATTATCGTGCAAAAACGAGTTGTTTGATCTTAATTGGTTGTCATTATTGCTATCTGTTCCCAATGAAATACGAGAATTTGAATTGCTGCCTTGTGGATTTGAAAGATCAACACCTGATCTTTTGTAAGCCGGCTCTTTTTCATATTCCTCCACTCTTGATGGATTGTTATGAAATTTATAGTTGAAATCTTTCAATTTTCTTCTTCTTTCATCTGCAATAATTTTAGATGATTGTTCAATTGACATTTCCATTGGAGAAATTTCATCTGAAAAAGGATTATTATTGGCAGTAAAATCTACTTGTTTTACTGTGATATTGAGTTCTTCAGCGATTGGTTCTTCGATGGTAGCCGCAACAGGTTTTGAATTGGACAATTCTTTTTCAATGTCCATATATTCCTCTAGCGAATATTTGATTACACCACTTTCGTTCAATTCGGTCATTGGCACGAACTGCACTGGCTCATTTACTTGAATATTTTTAGTTTCATCTGTTAAATGAAAAAGGAAATGATCTTTTTTTGGCGCTTCTGTTTTGGCAATTGGTAAATCGAAAGAAAAGGTAATTTGTTCTTCTTCGATATGAATTGCTTGTGGCGTATCTAGAATAATTTCTTTTACTTCAGGAGCAGAAAAATAATATTCTGTATCCAATTCTGGCGCTACAATTTCGAACGTCACATCAAGGTTTTTTATAAATTCTGATGTTGGAACTAAATCCATTTGAAATGTTGGAGTTTCCACTGCCGGTGCTTCAAAAACTTCCATAGACACTTCTGCAACAATATCAATTTCTACTTCATCTTCTAATAATTCGAAAATGATTTTTTCTTCCTTTTGAGGAATTACGTCCTCAAATGCTAAAAAATCGAATCCTGGAATTGCTTTATTATTTGATAAATCTTGAACTAATTTTTGTTCACCACCCAAAGTGTGGATAATCTTTTTAGGTTCTGTATTTACGATTTCATTTTGTTGTTCTACATTGAAACCTGTAGCAATTATGGTTACTGCAACGGCATCTCCAAGAGATTCGTCTTCACCTACACCCATAATAATATTAGCATTGTGACCCGCTTCCGCTTGAATGTGATCGTTGATTTCTCCGATTTCATCAATTGTAATTTCATTAGTTCCAGAAACGATAAGCAACAATACGTTTTTGGCACCTGAGATTTTATTATCATTTAATAATGGAGAATCGAGCGCAGAAATAATAGCTTCTTTCGCGCGATTTTCGCCACTTGCCGTAGCCGAACCCATAATGGCGGTTCCACTGTTTGACAAAACGGTTTTTGCATCTTTTAAATCGATATTTTGAGTATAGTGATGCGTAATTACTTCAGCAATTCCTCTTGAGGCTGTTGCCAAAACCTCATCTGCTTTAGAGAATCCAGCTTTAAAACCTAAATTTCCATAAACTTCTCTCAATTTGTTATTATTGATAACAATCAGAGAATCGACTTGTTTTCTTAATTTTTCAACACCCAATAACGCTTGTTCTTGACGTACTTTTCCTTCAAATTGAAAAGGAATAGTTACAATTCCAACGGTTAAAATGTCTCTTTCTTTCGCCAATTGAGCAATTACAGGAGCCGCACCAGTTCCAGTTCCACCACCCATTCCTGCAGTTATGAAAACCATTTTGGTGTTGCTATCCAACATTTTTTCGATGTCGGCAATACTTTCAATTGCTGATTGTTGACCCACTTCAGGATTGGCGCCTGCACCAAGACCTTCAGTTAAATTTACACCCAATTGAATTTTGTTCGGAACCGAACTGTTTTCTAATGCTTGTGAATCGGTATTACAAACGATGAAATCAACGCCTTTAATACCTTGCTTGAACATGTGGTTGATAGCGTTGCTTCCACCTCCACCAACACCTATTACTTTAATTACATTTGATTGGTTCTTTGGTAAATCAAATGAAATACTTCCAAAATCTGAGTTGCTTGTCATAATATTGGTTTTAACTACTTAATTAATTATTTTATTTATTTTTATTTTTTTGGCTCGGGGCAAAAAGATATTTATTTTATTTTTTGAATTACTCAGCATTGTCTAAAAATTCTTTAATCTTATCGACATATTTATCAAAAAATGACTTTCTGATTTTTGTTTCTGTCGATTCGCCAACTGATATTTTCACTTGAACCCTTTCTTCATCTTCCACTTGCTGAACAGGTTCTTCAATTTCTTGAATCTGTTCTACAGGCGCTCTATAAACATTTACTTTTTCTGGTGCTGAAAAACCAATTCTCACCGCACTTTGTGTATTGTTTTCAATAGAATTCATAACCAATCCAACTGCAGTTGCGTACAAAGGACTTGAAATTTCTTCATCAGAATCACCTGCCAAATGCTCGTTTGGGTATCCAATTCTCGTATCCATTCCTGTAATATATTCTACCAATTGTTTGATGTGGTTCAATTGTGCTCCACCACCAGTTAATACAATACCTGCAATCAATTTACGTCTTGGATCTTCGTGACCGTATGCTTTGATTTCTACAAAAACTTGTTCAATAATTTCAACTACTCGAGCATGGATTATTTTAGACAAATTTTTCAAAGAAATCTCTTTTGGTTCTCTACCTCTCAAACCAGGGATTGAAACAATTTCGTTGTCTTTATTTTCTCCAGGCCAAGCCGATCCAAATTTCACTTTTAGTAATTC
>JBIPNF010000184.1:0-5017 GCA_044373885.1 Flavobacterium sp.
TAAAACAATCAAAACAATTCCAATCCATTGAATAAAAACCACTTGTTCGTGTAATAAAAAGTACGCCATCAAAACCGAAACTGGAAGTTCCAATGCTGAGACTATGCTTCCCAAACCAATGCCCGTTAATGGAAATCCTGCATTCATAAGCATTGGTGGAATTATAGTTCCAAACAAAGACAATACGATTCCCCATTTCATGAAAATCTCAAAATTGAACGGTGTGTTTTGTGTCGTTATTGCAAATAAAAATACGATTACCGCACCACCAAGAAGCATGAACAAACTTCGCTGTGCCGATGAAATGCCTACCGCTACCCTATTGGCAGTGAACATAGTGGTTGTGAAAGAGGCTGCTGCCAACATTCCCCACATCATACCGTGCCAGTCCAATTGCGCGTCGTTTTTAAAAATATTAGTAGCCAATAATGTTCCGATAAGTACAATTATAACTGAGATGATTTTCAATTTAGAAGGTGCTTTTTTGTCTAAAATCATTTCTATCAAAACGCCCATCCAAACGGTTTGCATTAATAAAATTATGGCAATGGAAACGGGAATATATTTTACAGCCAAATAATAAAAAACACTCGTCATTCCTAACGAAGTTCCCGCAAGCATTAATTGGAAAATATTTTTCCGTGTTGCTTTTATTACAGCAGTTCCTTTTTTGATTTTTTGGAAGGAATTAATCAGAAGAATTCCGAGGATTCCGTATATAAATTGGGAAGTGGTGACCTCAGCAGTGGTAAATCCTTCATCATACGCCAATCTTACAAATGTGGCTAACATTCCATAACTGGTGGCACCTAATCCGACAAGAGCAACTCCTTTTAATACTTTATTTCCAGACATGTTTTCAAATTTAATCAGCCTGCAAATATAATACTAAGTTGTTCAGTTCTCAGCATGTTATTTTTTTTTATCTGCTAAATCACTCAAATGCAACCGCAGGGCATTCACAGAAATACTGATTTCCCAAAAAGAAACGGCTAAGGAAAGCAAAAGGCTTAGCAAACTCATTCCAAAAAGGTAAATTCCTACTATTTGCTGTTCTAAAAAAAGCAAAAGCATTGCGAATACTGAAAGAAATAAACTCAGTACTCCAAACATTTGCATGTAACGAATAAGGGTAATTCGTAAATTCAAGTTCTTAATTTCCAATAAAATACTTTTGTTTTCGGCCTCATCGTATTTCTTTTTTAGGCTTCGAACAATAGTTGCAATGGTAAGAAAACGATTGGTATACGCCAACAGTATCAAAGAAGTTGCAGAAAAAAGCAGTGCGGGGGTTTCTATGTTTAGAATCATATTGTTAACATTAAAAAGCCCAATAAATATAATTTTATCAGGCTTTACTTATATTGAATTATTGAAATCGTTTTAATAAAGCGAACTGTTTGTTAAAACGAATTTACTGTTTTTCTAATCGCTACTAGTTTAGTCATTAACGCCTCAAAATAGTCCAAATGCAACATATTGGCACCATCACTTTTGGCATTTGCGGGATCAAAATGAGTTTCAATAAAAATACCATCAACACCTACGGCAATTCCTGCTTTTGCAATAGTTTCAATCATATCAGGGCGACCACCAGTTACACCTGCAGTTTGATTGGGTTGTTGTAACGAATGGGTAACATCCAAAACAGTAGTTGCATACTGTTGCATGGTTGGAATTCCTCGAAAATCAACAATCATATCTTGGTAACCAAACATCGTTCCACGGTCGGTAACCATCACATTTTGGTTGTGACAATCCAGCACTTTTTGAACGGCGTGTTTCATACTTTCAGGACTCATAAATTGTCCTTTTTTCAAGTTTACTACTTTTCCCGTATTGGCTGCCGCCACAACTAAATCGGTTTGACGTACTAAAAAAGCCGGGATTTGCAACACATCAACATATTCTGCTGCCATAATAGCGTCTTCATTGGTATGAATATCAGTTACAGTTGGAACGCCAAAAGTCTCGGAAACTTTCCGTAATATTTTCAGGGCTTTCTCATCTCCAATACCTGAAAAACTGTCAATTCTAGAGCGGTTTGCTTTTTTGAAAGACCCTTTAAATACAAAAGGAATTTCTAGTTTATCGGTAATTCCTACTAATTTTTCTGCGATTCTCAAAGCCATTTCTTCACCTTCAATAGCGCAAGGGCCAGCTAATAAAAAGAAATTACCGCTATTAGAATGTTTTATTTGTGGAATTGTATGTATGTTCATAGTGTTGTTTTATTGATGGTGCAAATATAGTTAGGAATTATGAATTATGAATTGTTGGTTGTAAGTTATATGTTGAAAGTTAAAAAAATTAGGTTGGAGGTTTTAGATTGTGATTTGGACAACGAATTTTGGTAAACAATTTATTATGGAACAAAAATTTCTCTGGCTCACTAAATGTAACCAACAACTTACAACATACAACTTTTATACTATTACAAAATTACTTCGCCAATCCAAAACCCATAGGAACCATTAACGCTCCTTTTTCGTATATATTCAGATACAATTTTACAGGTTGCTTTTGTCCGACCCAAGTAACTTCGTAAACAGCAAGAAAACCACCGCCCATTTCACTGTTTTTTGTTGGAAAAGGACAACAAACCTCAATTTTATTATAGGATAACTTCTCTCCTTTCGGACCCGTTAAAGCATTCAAATAGCGTTGCGGGTTGATTGCTTCGTTTTTTGTATTTTTATAAAAAACATTAATTGGGTAGTCTGGGTTGTAACCGTACTTTGGATCTTTACTATAAGTGGTAATTACAAAAGTATTATTAGCCGTCAATTGTGGGATTGGTGCAGCAGCGTCTACATTTTTTAGTGTCGATTTTGTACTCACGCACGACACTGAACCAATTAAAAGTACAATAAGAAGAGCGATGGATTTGATTTTCATTTTACAGTTGTTTTTTTTAATGCTATAAAGATACTATTTTTGTCAAAAACTATTAAACATGAATGTACTATTTCAAACGTGGCCTTGGTATTTGTCCGGATTTTTGATTGCAATAATCATGCTACTCCTGAATTATTTCGGAAAAGTATTCGGAATGTCATCTAATTTGCGTGCTATGTGTTCTATTGCTGGTGCAGGAAAACACGTTTCTTTTTTTGATTTTGATTGGAAGGCGCAACGGTGGAATTTAGTTGTTGTTATGGGCGCCATGCTAGGCGGTTTTGTGGCCGTTCATTATATGAGTGACGCCTCCAATGTTTCAATAAATCCAAAAACCATTCAGCAACTAGCACAATTGGGCATTGAAGCTCCAAACGGAAAATTGCTTCCCAATGCGCTTTTTGGCTCTGATATTTTTCAATCTCCAAAAATGATACTTATATTGATTATTGGAGGAATGCTTATTGGATTCGGCTCTCGTTACGCAGGCGGTTGCACTTCTGGACATGCTATTGCAGGAATGAGCAACTTGCAAATTCAATCTCTGAAAGCGGTTATTGGATTTTTTATAGGTGGATTATTGATGTCTCATTTTATTTTCCCTTTATTATTCTAATTATGAAAGTACTAAAATATTTACTCGTTGGTTTTATTTTCGGAATTGTATTGACAAAATCTGAAGCCGTTTCTTGGTACCGAATTTATGAAATGTTCCAATTCCAATCTTTTCACATGTATGGAATAATTATGGTGGCTATTGGAACAGGAACCATCGGTTTACAAATTATTAAAAGAAAACAAATTAAAGACATCAAAGGACAACCCATAGTAATCCAAGATAAAGAATCGGGTTCCTTTCGATATTGGGTTGGAGGGTTACTCTTTGGATTGGGTTGGGCATTAGTAGGTTCTTGTCCAGGTCCCATATTCATATTGCTTGGTGCTGGATTTACACCTATGGTTTTAGTGTTACTTGGTGCGCTATTAGGAACTTTTTTATATGGTGTGTTAAAAGACAAATTGCCGGAGTGATAAATTAGTCAAATGTCGAAGGTCTTAATGTCGAATGTAAAAGTAACCACGAATTAACACGAATTAAAAAATCTGCGCATCTGCGGTTAAGAATCTTTGTAACCTTTGCGTAAAACTTTGCGCTCTTTGCGGTTAAGAAAAAAGGTCGAAAGTCTTAAAGTCTTAAAGTCGAATGTAAAAAAGTAGACACGAATTGCACCAATTAACACGAATTAAAAAAACACTGCAGATTACACAGATTAAAAAAGTCGAAGATAAACCGACAATTCCACAAAACCCACAACCCACAACTTACAACCCACCACTTATAATGCTATTTAATCTTCCTATTTTCAATGTCTTGTCTATTGTCCCAAAATGATACTATTTCAATTCTATCACCATTAAGTTCATAAAATAAAAGATAGACTTTCATTGAAATTACACGAGTGAATTTATTAGAAGTTAGCCGACCGATTCGTTCCGCTTTTGAAAGAGTTTCTAATAAATCTTGTACTTCGCTTACGATTTTTAAACTATAATTTGAGTTTCCATTTCTGTGAACATAAAACTTCAGCACGTTTTCTAACTCAAGTTTCGCAAGTGGTGACCAAACTATTTCTTTTGGAGCCATTGCTTCATTTCTGAGATTACTTCTTCGTTTTTAAAGATTTGACCCTTTTTTATTTCACTTCTTCCCGCTTCAATAGCAGATTGCTGTTCGGAAGACAATTGATACAAGGCTTGTTCGGAAGAATCAAATATAGTTTGTAGCGCATTAAGGAAATTCAAATCTTTAGAATCCTTTATTCTCAAAATTAAGTTCTTTTTTATTTGCGCAGTCACGTTCATAGCAATTCGTATTTGAAGTCAAAAATAAGGATTTATTTTCAATCATACAACCAACAACTTATAATTCATAATTCCTTTGCGACCTTTTTGTAAATCTTTGCGCACCTTGCGGTTAAAAAAGATGTCGAAAGTCGAATGTCTTAAAGTCGAATGTAAAAAAGTAGACACGAATTAAAAAAACACCGCAGATTACACAGATTAAAAAAGTCGAAGATAAACCGACAATTCCACAAAACCCAAAACCCACAACTTATAA
>JBIPNF010000185.1:0-4996 GCA_044373885.1 Flavobacterium sp.
CGAAGTACAAAGCTTCATTTAAGCACTGAACCCGCTTTTTTGCCAAACGCCTGTTAGCACCTGGCGTTCTGTTCACCGTTGATATTTGTTGTCCTGTTGTCAAAATTGCTCTTCGTTTTGTCCACCGATATTATGTTTTATTTTCTGTCCCATACTGTTCGTTACATAGCCAGCAACACTTTCTTCTTTTCGTTGTCCGTTAGATAAATAGTCAATGTTTATTGAACAATCGCCAGTAATGTCAATCCAAACCGTTTCGCTTTCTCCACTTTCTAATTTGTCTAGGTGTCCACCACCACAACCAACAATATTTATGTTAGTCAAAGTTGTCTGCGTTGAGTTTGTAAATGTTATTCTCATTGTGTTGAGCAAAATTATTGCTACCCAACAATAAAAAAGCATTACAGGAATGTTAAGCAACATAAGTCCGCAAGTCGTTAATAATTTTGTTCTATTCTCTTTGTCCGTGTTGGCTTTAACTAAAATTGAAATTAAAACTCCAACATTTATTAAACCTGTCAATACAATAAAACCATAGCCAAGAAAAAGTAAGCCAGACGAAGAAGTCAGGAAATATAGTCCAAAAATAACTGTCCCGAGCAAGAATGAAATTAATGCTGTTTGTCGTCCGATTTTTATGTGTCGTTCTGTTGTCATACGCTTGGTGCTAACTAGCTTATAGGCGAAACAAACCTTCGCTTATCACCCCAAATTTGGCTAGATTGGCGAAGGTTTGTTTCGCATTATTTATTTTCAAATGTATTCTTTTTTTTCTTACAAATCGTCAAAAGGACTTTTTATTTGTTGTAAACTTTTTGTACTCACGTGGGTATATATTTCAGTCGTCTTGCTGCTACTATGTCCTAATAACTCTTGAATATAGCGCAAATCGGTTCCGCTTTCCAGTAAATGTGTTGCATAACTATGGCGTAACCAGTGTAAAGTGGCTGGCTTTGTAATTCCAGTTTTTTGCAATGCTTGTTTTAATATGAGTTGTAGACTTCTAGAATCGTATGCCATTCCTGCTGTTTGACCTTCAAACAAATACGTTTTAGGTTTAAATAATTTATAGTATTCTCGAAGCATTTCTAATATAAACGGACTTAAAGGTACAATCCTGTCTTTTTGCCCTTTTGAATTTTTAAGTAATACAATATTTCTTTTGGAATCAATATGTACAGGTTTTAATGCTAATAATTCACCACAACGAAGTCCACAACTGTAAATTAGCGAAAGCATCATTTTATGTTTGAGATTGCTATGCGCATTCAAAATCGATTTCACTTCTTCTTTGCTCAACACATTCGGTAATAATTTGGCACGCTTGGGGCGATGTATTTTATCTACCATCATCTTGGTTTCTCTAATGGTTTGAAAGAATAATTTAATCGAGTTAACAATTTGATTTTGGTAGGAAGCCGATAAATTGTTTTTCAGTATGTAATCATTATTATATACAATTACATCCTCGTTGGTAATTTCAGCAATGGGTTTTTCTCTGTAGAAAATCAAGAATGATTTCAATGCTTCGCTATAGGTTTTTATAGTACTAGGACTGTAGCGCTTTGAAAGTAGCCATTGTTTGAATTTTTCTATAGCCACAAGCCCTTCTTCAGATGGAACGGTTTGAAAATGTAGTGCTATTTTAAACCGAACTCTATTTTCCTCAGTATCAGGAAGGTGCCACACACCTAATGACTGACTCCATCGCGAGCCTTCAACGGTTTTTATACGAGCAATTAACTCGACATTTTTTTCAAAAGTCACCGCTATTCTAGCGATACCCTTGTACTTTATTAGTTTTGATTCCCATTTCATGGCGTTAAATTTTTATAAAGATAGGGAATGTTTGTTTGGTAATTCATAGGTACGGTTATTTGCTTGTTTGTGGAATCTAAAAATCTAATTGTCTATGTTGTTTATTTTGCGTGAGGGATAGAAGTGAAAATCCTCTGTGGAACAAAGTGGAACAGAGATTGTAGCGAATAGCCCGACCGAGTTTAACGAAAAAAGTCTAATACCTCAAAATGTTCTCAACTCGGGCGCGCCCAAATACAACTATTGATGAAAAGTTCAGTTTCTATATTTTGATGTTTTGGTGCCGTATTCAAAAAAAATCCTATCTTTAACCAAACCAAAAACCTTACTTATGCAGGAAAACAACACAGATGATTTTAAAAGAGAACTAGGATTATTCGACGGAACGATGCTTGTCGTGGGCTCCATGATAGGTTCAGGAATTTTTATTGTGAGTTCGGATATGGTGCGCCAAGTGGGATCGGCGGGGTGGCTTATTGCCATTTGGATTCTCACGGGATGCATTACCGTTATTGCTGCAGTGAGTTATGGCGAGTTGAGCGCGATGTTTCCCAAAGCGGGCGGTCAATACGTTTATCTGAAAGAAGCCTACGGAAAATTGATTGGGTTTTTATACGGATGGAGCTTTTTTGCTGTAATCCAAACAGGTACAATTGCTGCCGTGGGTGTGGCATTTTCTAAATTTGCAGCCTATTTATATCCGCCTTTGAGCGAAAATAATGTCATCTTTGAAGTGGGGAATTTTCAACTTCATGCGGCTCAAATAGTGTCTATAATTACCATTGTTTTACTCACGTATATTAACAGTCGTGGGGTGAAAAACAGTAAAATTATGCAAACTGTTTTAACCATTATCAAGATTTTATCGCTTTTGGGATTAATCATTTTTGGATTTGTTTTGGGTGCAAAAGCCGAGATTTGGAATGCAAATTGGGCAGATGCTTGGGCAACAAAATCGTTTGTGAAAGAGTCTGGTTCTTGGATTCCAATTGGAGGAATGGCATTGATAACGGCTGTTTCGGCAGCTTTGGTAGGTTCTATATTTTCGAGTGATGCTTGGAATGGTGTGACTTTTATTGCGGGTGAAATCAAAAATCCAAAGCGAAATGTAGGATTGAGTTTGTTCTTGGGAACATTAATTGTAAGTATAATCTATGTTTTGGCCAATTTGATGTATTTGGCAGTTGTGCCACTTCAAGATATTGCTACAGCCGAATCGGATAGGGTAGCGGTGGTGGCTTCGCAAAGTATTTTTGGAGAAATTGGCACATTAATCATCGCCGTGATGATTATGATTTCGACATTTGCGTGTAATAACGGTTTGATTATGGCTGGTGCTCGTGTATATTATACGATGGCAAAAGACGGATTATTTTTCAAAAAAGCGGCTGTTTTAAATGCGTCAAGTGTGCCTTCGTGGTCTTTGTGGGCGCAATGTTTTTGGGCTTCCGCCTTATGTCTAACAGGAAAATATGGTGATTTATTGGATTTTGTGGTGATTATCGTTTTGATTTTTTACATCCTTACGATCTACGGAATATTCATCCTTCGCAAGAAAATGCCGGATGCCGAAAGACCTTACAAAGCTTTTGGATATCCATTTTTGCCAATGTTGTATCTTATTATTGCAACCGCAATTTGTGTAGCATTACTATTTACAAAAACGAGTACGTGTGGTTGGGGCGTTTTGATTATGCTTACGGGAATTCCGATTTACTATTTTACGAAATCTAAAGAAGTTTAGAAAAGGTTAAGGTTTAAAGTTTTTCCGATCAATAAAAAATCCGTTTCAATATAGACTGAAACGGATTTTTTGTGACCATCAACCAACGACCAATCAATAATACGTAAAACGTCTTACTTTGGCAATATATTTCGCCAACCGGATTACTTGGTGGCTGTAGCCGTATTCGTTGTCGTACCAAATGTAAAGCACAATATTTTTCCCGTCAGCCGAAACAATCGTAGCATTACTGTCGTAAATTGAGGGCGCCGAAGTACCGACAATGTCTGAGGAAACCAACTCATTATTCAATGAATATTTTATCTGTTCTACCAATTCGCCTTCCAACGCATATTTTTTCATAATGGCATTAATCTTGGCAATAGTAGTAGTTTTTTTTATTTCTAAATTCAAAATTACTAGCGAACCATTTGGCACAGGAACGCGAATGGCATTGGAAGTTAATTTTCCTGCCAAACTTGGTAATGCTTTTGCAACAGCAGTTCCTGCACCCGTTTCGGTGATGACCATATTCAAAGCTGCGGCTCTTCCTCGACGGTATTTTTTGTGCATATTATCCACCAAATTCTGATCGTTGGTATAGGCGTGAATGGTTTCTAAATGTCCTTTTACTACTCCTAAAGTGTCTTCGACTGCTTTCAAAATGGGTGTAATGGCATTGGTAGTACACGATGCAGCTGAGAAAATATCAATTTCGTCTGGATTGTATTCGTTTTGATTTACGCCATGAACAATATTTGGAACACCTTTTCCTGGTGCAGTTAGCAATACTTTGTGCGCTCCTTTTGAAGATAAATGACGGCGTAACGCTTCTTCAGTTGTAAAAGCACCTGTGTTGTCAATAATTAATGCATCTTTGATTCCAAAAGCGGTGTAATCAATTTCCTCTGGACCATTTGCGGTGATAACGTGAACGGTTGTTCCATTAATTATCAAGGCATTATTTTTTACATCGGCAACTACTGAACCCATAAAATCTCCGTGAATGGAATCATAACGCAATAAAGACGCTCTTTTTTCAAGAGAAATAGCGTCGTTTTTATCACGAGTGACAATCGCTCTCAATCTCAATTGTTCTCCTTTTCCCATTTTCGACATTAATTCTCGGGCTAACAAGCGACCAATTCTTCCAAAACCATATAAAACAACATCTTTTGAATTTATTTCTTCCGATTTTTTGGCGTTTTTTAGTTTATCGATTACAAAAGCTTTGGCATTATTGTGCTTGTTTTCTTTGGAATGGTATTCGTAAGTAAGTTTTCCGATGTCCAATTTGGAAGGTGGTAAATCCAATGATAAAATGGCTTTTGCGATCTCTACGGAGTCAAAAATAGAAATTGGTTTGCCTACAAATTCTCCTGCATATTCGTGCAAATTTATTATTTCACTTACATTTTTGTCAATTAATTGGTTTCTGAAAAGGACCATTTCGAT
>JBIPNF010000186.1:0-4977 GCA_044373885.1 Flavobacterium sp.
TGTTCCAAAAACCAAAGCGCCTTTATGTCCTTCAACAGTCGAAATTGGAAAATTTGGAATTTCTGAATACGGCAAAGTAAACTCAATTTGAATATCATCTGTGAAACTTCCTAATCCCGAACCTAAAATAACTCCGTATTCTGGTGCAAAATTGACTTTAGATTTAATATAACTTACTGTTTCTTGTACTTGATTCCACATAATTTGTAATTATTTTATCAAAATTTTCCTCATCAAAAAGAAATTTGCTCTGAATTGGCAAATAAAAAAGTTGCTCTTTTAGAATACGTCCTTTTAATCTAACGTAGTCTTTTTCTGTGGTAATTATGATGTTGTTATTGGCTTTATTATTTATTTCAAAAATATCTTTTTCGGTAAAATGATGATGATCTGGAAAAGCCAAACAAGCTTCATTTTTATTAGGTAAATGTCGGAAAAAGGATTGAGGTTTTGCGATTCCAGCCAAAAGTAATTTATCAACATTTTCAATTTCTGAAACGCTTCGTTTTCCATTTTCAGAATACACAAAATCATCATAGGCAATACTGGTGAAAAAGAGTTGCTGATGGGATTCAATATGCAACTTTTTAGTAATTTCATTCCGAGATTCCATTGATATATCAGATGGACATTTGGTTACAATAATAACATTTGCTCTTTTTGCCCCACTCCTACTTTCTCTTAAATTTCCGGTAGGCAGCTGAAAATCATCCGAATACAATTCATTATAAGAAGTCAATAAAATATAAAACCCTGCTTTTACTTTTCTGTGTTGAAAGGCATCGTCCAATAAAATGACTTCTGGTTTTGAAGTTTGGGAAAGCAATTGTTCGATTCCATTTTTTCGATTGGCAGCAACGGCAACTTGAATATTTGGAAATTTAGAATAAAACTGAAAAGGTTCGTCTCCAATTATCGTTGCATTTGCATTGGCATCAGCCAAAATAAAACCCTTTGATTTTCTTTTGTAACCGCGACTTAAAGTGGCAATTTTATATTTATCAGATAATAATCGAATTAAATATTCAATTTGAGGGGTTTTTCCTGTTCCACCAACACTCAAATTACCAACAACAATAACAGGTACATCGAATGAATACGATTTGAAAATGTCTTTGTCATATAGGAAATTTCGTAGTGAAGTTATTCCTTTAAATAAAAGTGCCAATGGAAATACTATTTTTCGCAGAAAATTCATTTTACGAAAGTATACTATTTTATCTTTATAAAAAAGTTGATTTGTTTTTTCGTTAATTTGTATATTCAAAAAACTACTAAAAAAAGTACCAGTGATAAAAATCAAAGAAATAATTTCAGTCCTTGAAGAAATGGCGCCTTTAGCATATGCTGAAGATTTTGATAATGTCGGATTATTAGTAGGCAATTTAGAGACCCCGGCAACTGGAATTTTAGTTTGCCACGATGCTTTAGAAAGTGTAATTGATGAAGCTATTGCCAAAAATTGCAATTTAGTGGTGTGTTTTCATCCAATATTATTCTCAGGATTGAAGAAAATTACAGGAAAAAATTATGTGGAACGCTCCATTATTAAGGCCATCAAAAATGACATTGCTATTTATGCAGTTCATACGGCTTTGGACAATCATCCTGAAGGTGTAAATAAAATTTTCGGTACTGCTTTAGGTTTAATAAATACTACAATTCTAATTCCTAAAGAACACTTTATAAGAAAATTAGTCACTTATACTATTCCTGAAAATGTAGAAAAAGTTCGAAATGCCCTTTTTGATGCTGGCGCAGGAACAATTGGAAACTATGAAAATTGTAGTTTTAGTTCTAAAGGAATGGGAACTTATATGGGAAATGAGCACAGCAATCCTGAAATTGGTGAACGATTTGAATTTGTTGAAGCAGATGAAATCAAGATTGAAGTTACCTTTGAAAAACAATTAGAAAGTAAAATTCTAAAATCCCTTTTTGAAAGTCATGTTTATGAAGAAGTTGCCTATGAAATTTTAGAATTGCAAAATCAGCATCAAAATATCGGAATGGGATTGGTTGGAGAATTGGAAAATTCGATGACAGAAAAAGAATTTTTATTGTTTGTGAAAGAAAAAATGCAATGTGGAGGAATTCGACATTCTGAATTTATTGGAGAACCGATAAAAAAAGTTGCACTTCTTGGAGGAGCTGGAAGTTTTGCAATTAAAAATGCAATCACAGCTGGTGCAAATGTTTTTTTAACAGCCGATTTGAAGTACCATCAGTTTTATGAAGCCGAAAATCGGATAATTATCGCTGATATTGGTCATTTTGAGAGCGAAAGATATACAAAAAATTATATTGTTGATTATCTTAGAAAAAAAATCCTTAATTTTGCAATCATTTTATCGGAAGAAAATACAAATCCAGTTAAGTACTTATAAATTATTATGGCGAATACGAAAGAACTAAATGTAGAAGACAAATTAAGAGCATTGTACGATTTACAATTAATCGATACAAGAATTGACGAAATCAGAAATGTTAGAGGAGAACTTCCTTTAGAAGTAGAAGATTTAGAAGATGAAGTTGCTGGTTTAAGCACTCGTTTGGATAAACTTAAAAATGATTTGACCGTTATTGAAGATCTTATCAAAGCAAAAAAATTAGCTATTGACGAGCACAACGAGTCAATGAAAAAATACACAAAACAACAAGAAACTGTTCGTAACAACAGAGAATTCAACTCTTTAACAAAAGAAGTTGAGTTCCAAGAGCTTGAAATTCAATTGGCTGAAAAGCAAATTAAAGAAATGAAAGCTACTATTGAACATAAAAAAGAAGTGATTTCTCAATCTAAAGAAAAATTAGATATAAAATCAACACATTTAAAGCATAAAAAGACAGAATTGAATGCAATTATGTCTGAAACTGAAAAAGAAGAAGGTTTCTTAACTCAAAAATCAGCGGAATACCAAGCTTTAATCGAGCAAAGATTATTAGCCGCTTATACAAGAATTAGATCAAGTGTTCGTAATGGATTGGCGGTAGTTTCTATTGAAAGAGGTGCTTCTGCAGGTTCCTTCTTTACAATTCCACCACAAACACAAGTGGAAATTGCGTCGAGAAAAAAAATCATCACCGACGAACATTCAGGAAGAATCTTAGTTGATAGTTCGTTAGCGGAAGAGGAAAGAGAAAAAATGGAAAAGTTATTTTCTAAATTTTAATTATATGAAGCCACGCTAATCACGTGGCTTTTTTATTATGAAGAAAATCAATTATTTCCTGCTTACAAAATCCATAGGTTTTTACGTCAATATGCTGAGCTTTATTTCCCCAAAGAAAGCAACTCAAAAGGCGTATGATTTATTTAGCATTCCTAGAAAAGGAAAAATTACATTAAATTCAATTCCAGAAATCCTTCAAAACGCCGAAGCACTGACTTTGCACTTTGATGGAAATGCCATTCAAACTTATATTTGGAAAGGTGATGAAACCGTAATTTTCTTAATTCACGGTTGGGAAAGCAATTCGGCTCGTTGGAAAAAAGCACTTCCTTTTTTATTAGAATCTGGAAATACAATTGTTGCAATTGATGCGCCTGCCCACGGATTATCTGGCGGATTAGATTTCAATGTTCCAAAGTATGCCGAATTTATAAATCACGTAGCCAAAATATATAATCCTCAAGTTTTAATTGGTCATTCCATTGGTGGAAAAGCATGCTTGTATTACCAATCGTTGTATCAAAATTCTTCGATAAAAAAGATGGTCATTCTTGGAGCTCCATCGGATTTCAAAGTAATTCTCAAAAATTATATTGCATTATTGAGTTTGAATTCTATTATATATAAAGGTTTAGAAAACTATTATTTGGAAAACTACAACCTCAATATTACTGAATTTAGTGGTCAATTTTTCTCCTCTAACATATCGACAAAAGGTTTTATTGCTCACGATATTGATGATAAAATTGTTGCTTTTTCAGAAGGAAAAAAAAATGCTTTCGCTTGGAAAGATTCGATTTTTATTCAAACAAAAGGAATTGGACACAGTATGAATGATGTTGATTTATATCAAAAAATAACTACATTTTTAGCTGACGACTAACTTTTGAATCCAAAAAAATTTACTTTTTAAAATAAACAAAACCGCAAATAAGATAATACGCGATTTTCTAATTAACTTTGCACAATGGAAGAAAATCTAAAACGTCTTAATAAATTTATTGGAGAAACAGGGTATTGTTCACGTCGGGAAGCTGACAAACTAATCGACGAAGGTCGCGTAACAATTAATGGCATAATTCCAGAATTGGGTACAAAAGTTTCTAATTCTGATGAAGTTCGAATTGACGGAAAATTAATCCGGGAGCAACGAGAAAAACCAGTTTATTTGGCGTTCAATAAACCTGTTGGAATTGAATGCACGACCAATTTAGACGTTCGTAATAATATAGTAGATTACATCAATTATCCCAAACGGATTTTCCCGATTGGACGATTGGATAAAGCAAGCGAAGGATTAATTTTCATGACCAACGATGGTGATATTGTCAATAAAATACTTCGTGCGAGAAACAATCATGAAAAGGAATATACAGTAACAGTCAACAAACCGATAACTCCACAATTCATAGAAAGAATGGGTAATGGAATTCCGATTTTAGATACAGTAACTCGAAAATGCAAAGTTGAACAAATCAGCCAATTTATATTTAAAATCGTATTGACACAAGGCCTAAACCGACAAATTCGAAGAATGTCGGAATATTTAGGATATGATGTTGTGGCATTAAAACGGATTCGGATTATCAATATTTCGTTGGATATTCCTGTGGGTAGATTTCGTGATTTGACCGATGCAGAAATCCTTGAATTGAACCAACTTATTGAACCTTCGAGCAAAACAGAAGAAGCGAGTTTGCCAAAAATAGAACCCGTAAAACGAAGAACAGAATTTATCAAAAAAGACGATCCGAGATTTAAAAAAAGGGGGGATTATTAAATAAAAAATCCCATTCTTACAAAA
>JBIPNF010000028.1:0-16704 GCA_044373885.1 Flavobacterium sp.
TTGCGATCTCTACGGAGTCAAAAATAGAAATTGGTTTGCCTACAAATTCTCCTGCATATTCGTGCAAATTTATTATTTCACTTACATTTTTGTCAATTAATTGGTTTCTGAAAAGGACCATTTCGATAGATTTATCGTACCACAAATCACTTGTTATTTTGATAAATTCTACTCCAGCTCTTCTTCTGTTGGCCTGAAAAGCGACTTCTTTTTCGTATGAAATTGTCATAACTATTTTAAATTAAATTAGGATGGACTTGATTAATTTTTTGCAAAAGTACCCATTTCAATCGATTTCGTAACTATTTTTAGAATATAATTTTAATTTTGAAATAAAAAAAGCCGGTTAATTAAAACCGACTTTTCAAAAGTAATTAGTAAGATGACTTTTTTATAATATCAATCGGATGATTTGTCCATTTACGGTTAACATTTCTATTTGTACACTTTGATTTTCATCCAAATTTGAAAGTGCCTTTGAAACTGTTTCTACATCTATAGCTTTTATGTTCCCAATACTCAAAATAATTCCACCTTTCAAATCATTGGCGTAAGTTTTCAGTCTTTCGTTGTTGACTTCTTTAATTTTTACACCGTAATCAATTCTGAATTTTTTCTTGTCAGAAGTATTTATATTTTCAAGATCCAATCCTTTAAATTGGGTACTAAAAACGTCGCTTTTGGATAATGTTACAGGAACGGTCATCGTTTTTTCGTTTCTAATAAAGGTAACTTGAACCTTGTCGTTTGGTCTTTTTGTACTGATATAGCCGTTTAATTCAGCATACGAAGAAATATTTTGCATATCTAATTTTATGATTATATCACCTTTTGTCAATCCCGATTTTTCGGCACCTGAATTTTTGTTAACTCTTTTAATATAAAAACCTTCCGTTACTTTTACACCCAATTCTTTTGAAGCCGAACTGTTCAATTCACCACCTTCAACACCAAGAATTCCTCTTTGGACATTACCAAATTCCATAATGTCTTCAATTATTTTACGAGTAATATTTGATGGAATGGCAAACGAATATCCAACATAAGAACCTGTTTGAGAAGAAATCATGGTGTTAATTCCGATTAATTCCCCTCGAGTATTTACCAACGCACCACCACTATTTCCTGGATTTACTGCGGCATCGGTTTGAATAAACGATTGAATTCCAGTAGTATCTAGATTTCTGGCTTTTGCCGATACAATCCCTGCAGTTACTGTAGAAGTCAGATTATATGGATTACCAACTGCTAATACCCATTCGCCTACTTTCACAACATCTGAATCTGCAAATGTAGAATAGGGTAATTTATCTTCAGTGGTAATTTTTAGTAAAGCAATATCCATTTTGGAATCGGTTCCAACCAATTTCGCTTTGTATGATTTTTTATTATTTAGCGTGATTTCTATTTCTGATGCGTCTTTCACCACGTGATTATTAGTCACAATATAGCCGTCTTCAGAAATGATTACGCCTGATCCGGTTCCAATTTGTTCTTGTTGTTGCGCTCCTTTATAGCCATAAAAAAACTCCATCATTGGATTTGAAATGGAGGTGTAAGAAACGTTTTTTACGTGAACCACCGTGTGAACAGCCTTTTCTGCAGCTTCTGTAAAATCTACAGCTTCAGACGATAATCCCACTGTTTTTCCGTAATTGTTTGGCGCAAGGGTGACAATTGAATTTTTATCTTTAGAAAAATAGCCGTTGGATTCAAACAATAATTTGTAGGCGCCAAGTGTAGTAACGCCGCTAAGCAATGCAACTAAAAATAGGTTTGAGAAATTCTTCATAGTAATTAATTTTTTTTGTTCTTGGAGTAAATTTAGAAAAGTAATTTATTCAAAAAAAGAGTTTAACGCTCGTTTAACAATGATTAACATTTCATTAATAGTTTGTACTTTTGTGGTAATGCAATTCAAATATGGAAATAAACTTTTATAAATACGAAGGAACGGGCAACGATTTTGTGATGATTGACAATCGCAAAGAATTGTTTCCAAAAGACAATATCAAACTCATTGCGCATTTGTGCGATAGACGATTTGGTATAGGCGGTGACGGCTTAATTTTATTGGAAAATGATACGGATTGCGATTTTAAAATGGTCTATTTTAATTCCGATGGAAATCAAAGTACAATGTGTGGAAACGGTGGTCGTTGTTTGGTGGCTTTCGCCAATAAGTTACAGATTATTGATAAAGCAGCGACTTTTATTGCAATTGACGGGTTGCATCATGCTACAATTTCTGAAAATGGCATTGTTTCGTTACAAATGAAAAACGTAGATTCGGTAGCCAATTCAAACGATTACGTTTTTTTAGATACAGGTTCGCCACACCACGTTCAATTGGTTTCTGATTTATCTCATTTGGATGTAAAAGATAAGGGAGCTGCAATTCGGTATAGTAATTTGTATGGAAAAGCGGGTGCTAATGTCAATTTTGTAGAGCAAATCAATTCCGATACTTTTTCAATTCGAACGTATGAAAGAGGTGTAGAAGATGAAACATTGTCTTGTGGAACAGGCGCTACCGCTGTTGCCATTGCGATGCAATATATTGGAAAAACAACTTCAAATGCTATTGGAATAAATGTTGAAGGAGGAAAATTAGAAGTTTCTTTTGATAACAACGGTGGAAAGTTTACGAATGTTTTTCTAAAAGGGCCTGCGACATTTGTATTTGAAGGAAAAATTAATATTTAAATTACAACTCATTTGATAACTTTAAAAGGTAAAACTATTTATTTAAGAGCGCTAGAACCAAACGATTTAGAGTTTGTTTATGCAGTCGAAAATGACGAATCAGTTTGGGAAGTAAGCCATACACAAACTCCTTATAGTAGATTTTTGATTCGACAATACCTCGAAAATGCCAATCAGGATATCTACGAAGCCAAGCAATTGCGTTTGGCGATTTGTACTTTTGATGATGATAGCGCCATTGGTTTAGTAGATATTTTTGAATTTGACCCCAAAAATAATCGAGCGGGAATTGGGCTTCTTGTCAAAAATCAAGAAAACAGAAATCAAGGTGTTGGTTCTGAGGCATTAGAGTTGCTAATTAAATATTCTTTTCATCATTTGAATTTACATCAATTGTATGCAAATATTTCTACCGAGAATGTGGCGAGTTTAACTCTTTTTACTAAATTTGGTTTCCAGAATATTGGAACCAAAAAAGAATGGAATTTGGTAAATGGAAAATACAAAGACGAAACCTTATTCCAATTAATTAACAAATAATACATAATTACATTTTGAACTTCAAAAAAATAACATCAATAGTTTCCGTTGTTTTGATTGCGGCATTATTAATTTATGGCATCAAATTATACAGAGATGTTTTTTCTGACAACACTAAGTTTTCTGAAAACGAATTTTTTGTTCACATTCCATCGGATGCATCTTATGAAGATGTCAAAAGGATAATTAGCCCTTTTATCGAGAATATGGATCATTTTGAAATGGTAGCTTCCAAAAGATCCTATATTGAAAATGTAAAATCAGGTCGTTTTTTGTTCAAAAAAGGAATGAATAGTTTCGAATTAGTTTCGACTTTGCGTCAAAATGTTCCAGTAAAATTGGCCTTCAATAACCAAGAACGATTAGAAAATGTTATGGGACGAGTAGGGTCTCAAATTGAAGCTGACAGCACTTCATTAATGAAAATATTCACTGATTCTACTTTCTTAAAATCAAATGGATTTACGAATGACAATGTTATAAGTATATGCATACCTAATACGTATGAGTTTTATTGGAATACAAAAGCAGAGAAATTCCGAGATAAAATGATGAAAGAATACCGTAAATTTTGGAACGCTGAACGAACTTCAAAAGCAGCAAAGTTAGGTTTAACTCCTGTTCAAGTGATGACTTTGGCTTCAATTGTGCACAAAGAAACCGTAAAAAAAGACGAAAGACCGAGAGTTGCGCGAGTATATTTAAACCGATTAAAATTGGCAATGCCGCTTCAAGCCGATCCAACGGTAATTTTTGCTAAGAAAAAACAATTGTCCAATTTTGATACCATCATCAAAAGAGTTTATTTCAATGACTTAAAAATTAATTCGCCATACAATACTTATTTTTACTTAGGATTGCCTCCTGGGCCAATCGCTATGCCTGATATTACAGCAATTGAAGCAGTTTTAAATCCTGAAAATAATAATTATATTTATTTTTGTGCCAGCGTTTCAAAATTTGGTTATCATGAATTCGCCTCGGATTTAAACCAGCATGCTGCGAACAGAAAAAAATATGTAGCTTGGTTGGACGAACAAATCGCCAAGAAGTAAAAGAATTTATACAGGAATGACCCCTAATAGTTTCTATTTAAACGTCTTTTAGATAACTTTAACTGCTTGAAAATCAGGTTTATTATTTTTTATGTATATTTGACCCGTAGAAATTTCTTAAAAATTACTATTTTATAAAATTAAAATTAACTTTTTTGCTTTTTAATTTTTTAATAGTATTGATGTTTTATAAACGCTATATTGATTATTTTCAATGGTTTATAATAGAATTACATCTTTAAGAAGAAAACTAATATATGTTAAAGAAAGGATTTTTTTATGGTTGTTTGGTCGGGATTATTGCTTTTATTAGCTCAGGTTTTAAACCTATAAAATTTGAAAAATACGACTGGTTTCATCTAGATGAAAACGACATGACCTATTATTCATTACCATCTTTGAGACCCAAAGATTATATTAATAGAAAAGTTCCATTCACAGGAAAGTTTTTTATAGGTTACAAAGAAGCAATTGCCTTCAAAGAATCCCAAGGGAAATACGGAAAAATTAATGAAATTGGCTATATGGGTAAGTACCAATTTGGTGCCGAAACCCTAAAATCAATTGGGATTTATAATGGTTCAACTTTTTTAAACAATCCAATGTTACAAGAAAAAGCTTTTGTGGCATTGCTCGCTAAAAATAAATGGGAGTTAAAAGATGAAATCGAGGAATATGAAGGAGATATTGTTGGTGGTGTCCGAGTAACTGAGTCAGGAATTTTAGCTGCTGCACATTTAGGCGGTGTTGGTTCTGTTAAACGTTTTCTTAAAACTAATGGTATTCGGAAATGTAGGGATCAAAATGGAGCTTCAGTAAAATCGTATATGAAAGATTTTGGTGGTTTTGAAACCTCAGGTATTAAAGCCAAAAGAAAACCAAAAGTCAAATAATAGCAAATAGGAAACCACTTTACGTGGTTTTTACATTTTATGTATTATGAATATTGTTGGGCGATTATGTAAATCAACCTTAGTCTTTTTCCAATTTACCACTCGCATCGTTTTGATGTATTCTGTTGGTAATGTGATGTCTGCTGCTACGCAAAGATGTGTTTCAGGATGCAAGGCATTTAAAATGTCATCAAGCATTTTGTTGTTTCTATAGGGAGTTTCAATGAATATTTGAGACTGATTTTTATCCATTGATGATTTTTCTAATCCTTTCAATGCGGTCTTTTTTTCTGAAGCATCAATTGGAATATACCCATTAAATGCGAAACTTTGACCGTTCATACCAGAAGCCATTATTGCTAATAAAATGGAAGAGGGTCCAACCAAAGGCACTACTTGAATTCCTTTTTCATGTGCTAATTTTACGATTACAGCGCCAGGATCTGCAACTCCGGGACAACCTGCTTCCGACATTAATCCAACATTTATTCCTTCTAAGCAAGCCTGAATCATTTCGGAATGCTCCGATTTTTGAGTGTGTTTGTTTAATGCGCTTAATTTTAGTGAAGCTTGAACTTTTTCAGGGCATATACTTTTTATGAATTTCCTTGCTGTTTTTTCGTTTTCAACAATATAATAATCCATCAATTCAATACTTCTTTTTATGGTTTGAGGCAATACATCAAAGGGATTTTCAGTTTCTCCCAATGTTGTTGGAATGAGATATAACTTGCCTAAATGCGACATTGGTTTCATAAATTGATTTGTAATTAAAAAATTAAGTCTTTTTTTTGAAGTTGCTAATCTTAAGAATGCTTTTCAATTATTTTTTTTGCTATGACTTCACAGGTTTCATTAAGCATTTTATATACCAATTCAAATCCGTTTTCCAAACCAAAATAGGGATCTGGAACATTTTTATTTTCATTTGGGTATAACTCATTCAGAATCAAAACTACTTTGGTTCTCTGTATTTCGTTTTTGGATAATGCTATAACATCACTGTAATTTTTTTTGTCCATTACATAGATATAGTCAAAAGTATCAAAGTCGGTTATTTCGAGTTGTCTGCATTTTTGATTTGAAATATCCAAACCGTATTTTTTTGAAACAGCAATAGACCGTATATCGGGTTGTTGTCCGATATGCCAATTTCCAGTTCCGCAAGAATCGACAATAAATGAATCTTTGGGAAGTTTTGAAGTCATTATTGCCTCAGCTATTGGAGAACGGCAAATGTTTCCCAAACAAACCATCAAAATTTTAACGGACATTTACAGAGATAATTTTTTATGAATGTCCTCCATGTATTTTTTAAACTGCTTGTCTGTTGAAACTAAATTATCAACTGTTTTGCAAGCGTGTAAAACAGTAGCATGATCGCGATCTCCAATTTGGGATCCGATATTTGCTAAGGAAGCTTTTGTGAATTTTTTTGCAAAAAACATAGCTAATTGTCTGGCCTGAACCACGTGACGTTTTCTAGTTTTGGACTGCAAAGTCTCTAAATCCAATTGGAAATAATCCGAAACTGTTTTTTGGATGTAATCAATTGAAACTTCTCGTTTCACATTTTTTACAAATTTCTCAACTACATGTTTCGCTAAATCTAAGGTAACTTCTTTTTTATTGAATGAAGATTGTGCAATTAATGAAATGATTGCACCTTCTAATTCTCTAACATTTGATTTAATATTTCTAGCCACATATTCTACAATTTCGTCTGGAATTTCAACTCCATCTCGGTATAAAATATTTTTCAAAATCGAAATTCTAGTTTCGTAATCTGGCTGGTGCAATTCTGCAGAAAGTCCCCATTTGAAACGAGATAACAAACGTTGTTCTATGTCTTGCATATCAACGGGTGCCTTATCAGAAGTTAAAATTACCTGTTTTCCATTTTGGTGCAAATAATTGAAGATGTGAAAAAACACGTCTTGAGTACCTGTTTTTCCTGATAAAAATTGAACATCGTCAATTATCAAAACATCAATTAATTGATAAAAATGGATAAAATCATTTCTGTTATTTTTCTTAACAGAATCGATATATTGTTGTGTGAAAATTTCTGCTGAAATATATAAAACCGTTTTTTCGGGGTATTTATCTTTAATTTCAACACCAATTGCGTGAGCCAAATGGGTTTTACCCATTCCAACACCACCAAAAATCAACAATGGATTGAATGATGTTCCGCCTGGTTTATTGGCTACAGCCATACCTGCAGAACGAGCAAGTCTGTTGGAATCGCCCTCTAAAAAGTTGTCAAAACTATAATTCGCATTTAATTGAGATTCTATTTTTAGGTTTCTGATTCCAGGAATCACAAACGGATTTTTTAATTCTGGATTTAAGTTTTTGAATGGTGCATCAACCTCTTGCGTTTTCATTGGACTTCTGTGAGCACTCGGCAATTGTTCCATAAATGGTTGTTTGTTGCCATAAGTGTTCTCCATTTTAATTTTATAGAGTAACTTTGCGTTTTTCCCAAGCTCTTTGGTTAGAGCAACTTTCAATAATTTTACATAATGTTCTTCTAACCATTCATAGAAAAATTTACTTGGAACTTGTATATACAGAGCATTATCAGTTAATTCTACTGATTTAATTGGTTCAAACCAAGTCTTAAATGCTTGATCTTGAATATTGTCTTTTATAAATAATAGACAATTTTCCCAGACTGATTGCGCAGTTTTGCTCATAGTATTAGAAAAATTAATGTTTTTAAAATAATTGTTAAAAAAACCGATATAGGGATGGTTTTTTCGGATTACAAATATGTGATAATAAATCGTTAAAAAAAAATTATTTTTGATTAAAATTTTTAAAATTTTTGTTGTATACAATAAGGCCTAATTATTAAAATAATACTAAATAAATTAAATGCATAAACATCAAATTCAAGTTCGTGTTCGATATTCAGAAACTGACCAAATGGGAGTCGTTTATCACGGTAATTATATTCCCTATTTCGAAATAGGAAGAGTGGAATGGCTCAGAAACAAAGGGATTTCCTATAAAGTCATGGAAGAAAGTGGTGTTGCGCTCCCTATTGTTTCTATGACTCTCAATTATAAAAAACCTGCTCGGTACGATGAATTATTAACAGTAACCACAGCTTTTAAAAGTCAAACTTCAGTAAAAGTTGAATTTGATTGCGAAATTCATAACGAGAAAAATGAATTGTTAACAACTGCTCATTTCATCTTAGTTTTTGTGGACCTATTAACAGGGAAACCGATCCAGCCGCCTCACTATATCAAAGATATTTTAGTTTAGATATTCGATTCTTAATTAAATCAAAATTTTGTTAGGGTAACTTCAAATAAAGTTTCAAAAATATCGAATATTTCTTCGGCATTTTTTTTTCGAGTGGTAATTTCAATTTCGCAGTCCAATTCCATTTTTTGAGAAATCACAATTAGTTTTTTTTCTTTGATAACTCGCATTACTTTGTTTATGTTTTTATAATCAAAAGTAATTTTGAAACTAACATCAATTGTTTTTTCGATGATTGACGAGGCTTCTAATGCCATTTGCGCTGTTGTTTTATAAGCACTTATTAATCCGCCAACACCTAATTTTGTTCCTCCAAAAAAGCGCACAACAACAATTAATATATTGGTAAGTTCAAAAGATTGTATCTGTCCGTAAATTGGTATTCCTGCACTATTGCTAGGTTCTCCGTCGTCATTGGCTCGAAATTCTGTTTTTTCGGTCCCGATTTGATATGCATAGCAAAAATGAACAGCTCCAAAATGCTGTTTTTTCAAATGCTCTAAATGCATTTTTATTTCTTCCTGCGATGAAACTGGAAAGGCATATCCGAAAAATTTACTGCTTTTTTCTTTGAATAAAACTTCTTCGGAAGAATTTGAAATGGTTTTGTAAGTGTCTTTGATTTCCAATGGTAACCTAAATTATCTTATTGGCAAAAATAGCAATAACATCTTCTTCTCCTTTTTGTAAATGCCAAACCTGAAGTCCTAATTTTTCAGCACTTTTTATGTTTTGAAGAGTATCATCTACGAATAAAGTGTTTTTTGGTAACAGATTATGTTCTTTAATTATAAATTCAAATATCGCTGCATCTGGTTTTCGCATTCCCAATTCATAAGAAAAATAAACTTTCTCAAAACATTGATAAAAATCTCTATAAAAAGAAATTCCCGCTCTGTGTTGGAATTGTTCAATATGAATGGAATCGGTGTTGCTCAATAAAAAAAGGCGGTATTTTTGCGAAAGCATTTGCAAGAATTCTAATCGGTACAAAGGGAAATCTAATAATATTGCATTCCAAGCTTCTCGAATTTGATGAATCGATGCATTAGGAATGTAGTTTTGAAGTCCAAGAATAAATTCCATTTCTGAAATCTTTCCCTTTTCAAAGTCTAAATTCATGGCGTCCAGATTTGAATTCCATTCCTTTAAACCTAATTTTTTCAATGCCAAAGGAGTTGCTTCTTTATCAAGATTGATAAAAATATCTCCAAAATCAAAAATAATAGTATCAATCATAGTTCCGAAAGATTAAAAGTGTATCGTTTTTGATAGCCTGTTTTGTGTGTTTTTTTACATTTAAAATTGGAGCTTTTGTACCATTTTCCAAATTTATTTTTGCTAGAAAAACCCTTGCTTCGTCCCAAAGATTTGAATCTATAAAGGTTTGTAAAGTTTTCCTCCCACCTTCAATAATTACCGATTGAATTTGACTTTCGTATAAAAAAGCAACGATTTGCTCGGTACTATTTTCATTAAAATCAATTTTGATATATTGAGTATTTTCTGATTTTGAATTGATTTCTAAATCCGAAAACACAATTGTTTGTGCTTGATTATCAAAGATATGACTTTCTTTTGATATTTTATTATTTCTGTCGATAACAATTCGAATAGGGTTTTTGCCAGTCCAATCCCGAACGGTTAAAGTTGGGTTGTCGTCAATAACGGTTTGCGTTCCCACAAGAATTGCTTGTTCTTCGCTTCTCCATTTATGAACCAATTGACGAGAAATTTCATTCGTAATCCAAACGGGTTTTTGTTCTGATTTAACTTTGGGACTTATAAATCCATCGCTACTTTCAGCCCATTTTAAAATTATAAAAGGACGTTTCTTCTGATGAAAAGTAAAAAAACGCTTGTTCAATTCATTGCATTCGTCTTCAAGAATTCCAACCGTTACATTTATGCCTACTTCAAGTAATTTTTTAACACCATTTCCTGCCACATTACTATTTGGATCAATGGTTCCAATTACCACATTTGGGATTTTATATTTTACAATTAAATCCGCACATGGAGGTGTTTTTCCAAAATGACTGCACGGTTCTAAACTTACATAGATTGTTGATTTAGAAAGTAATGATTTGTCTTTTACAGAATTTACAGCATTAACTTCAGCGTGCGCTTCCCCAGATTTTTTGTGCCAACCCTCGCCAATAATTTTATTTTCATATACAATAACACTTCCCACAAGCGGATTTGGATAGGTTGTCCCTAAACCATTTTTGGCTAATTCAATGCAGCGTTTTATATATTTTTCTTGTACCTTCACGCCACAAAAATACGATTTTAAAAGTAATATGGAAAGCTTCATAATTAGAGAAATACAAAAGAAAGACAACCCCGCAATTGCTTCAATTGTTAGAAATGTTTTGATGGAATTGGGTGCGCCAAAAGTAGGAACTGCTTACGCCGATCCGTATTTAGATTCTTTGTTTGAAGTTTATGCCATTCCAAAAGCGATTTATTTTGTAATTGAAAAAGACGAAAAAATCATTGGTGGTGCCGGCGTAATGCAATTGGAAAACTCAGATGAAAATATTTGCGAACTTCAAAAAATGTACTTGTTGCCAGAAGGTCGTGGTTTAGGTTTCGGAAAATTATTAATAGATAATTGCATAGAAAAAGCAACTGAATTTGGCTTTGTTGGCTGTTACATCGAAACCATGACATATATGGAAGATGCTCAAAAATTATACAAAAAAGTAGGGTTTTACAATTTGGATAAACAAATAGGAAATACAGGTCATTCTTCTTGTCAAGTTTGGATGCTTAAAAAATTGTAAGAAAGTATGACAACGAATGCTACAAATATCAAGGAGTATAAAGTCAAATTTATCGCAGCACTCATTTCTATTTATGATGAAATGGAAGCGGAAAGTTTCTTCTATTTGATTCTTGAAAACCAACGCCAATTGCGAAGAATTGATTTGGCTTTGAACCTAGAATTGCATTTTTCTTTAGAAGAAATTCTGATTTGGGATGCTATTTTAGAAAAGTTACAACTTGAAATCCCAATTCAATATATATTAGGTACAACTCATTTTTACGGTTTAGAATTTAATGTAAATGAAAACGTATTGATTCCAAGGCCTGAAACGGAAGAATTAGTGGAATGGATTATTTCTTCTGTAAACATGCCAAAATTTACAAATTTAAAGATTTTGGATATTGGAACAGGAAGCGGTTGTATTGCAATTTCATTGGCGAAAAACATTCCTAATGCCGAAGTTTCTGCAATTGATATTTCCGATAAAGCATTGGCTACAGCCAAAGAAAATGCGGATTTAAATAAAGCTGCTGTTGCTTTTATTCAAAAAAATATTTTGGAAACTAATGATTTAGAGCAACAATTTGATATTATTGTTTCGAATCCCCCGTATGTTCGAAATTTGGAAAAAGCAGAAATCAAACCGAATGTTTTGGCAAATGAACCTCATTTGGCTCTTTTTGTGGAAGACAATGATGCCTTACTTTTTTACAGAAAAATCGCAGAATTAGCAACTAAAAATCTTTCTCTTGAAGGAAAATTATTCTTTGAAATCAATCAATATCTTGGAAAAGAAACCGTTGAGTTATTAGAAAAAATGCACTTCAAAAATTGTGAACTTCGCAAAGATATTTATGGAAATGATAGAATGATTTCATGCAATCTATAGTCTATTCGTAACGTAAAGCTTCAATTGGATCTAATTTCGAAGCTTTTAATGCAGGATAAGAACCCGAAACAACAGCAACTATAAAAGTGGTTATAACGGCTGCAATTACTGCGCTCCACGGAATTACAAAACTAAAATCGATGGCTGTTGAAATTCCATAACCTATTAATATTCCAAAAACAATTCCTACCAATCCTCCCAATTGTCCAATGATTAAAGTTTCAATAAAAAACTGAAATGCAATGGTACTTCTTTTGGCTCCCAATGCTTTTCTTACCCCGATTTCGCGGGTTCTTTCGGTAACCGAAACCAACATTATATTCATCAAAGCAATCGAAGATCCAAAAATGGTGATGATTCCAATTATCCAAGCTGAGGCACTCAAAACATCGGTCATTTCTGAAATTCGGTTGATTAAATCGTCACTTCTTGAAACTCCAAAATTATTATCTTGAACAGGATTTAACTTCCGAACTCGACGCATCATATTATTGGCATTGTCAACCGCTTCATTCAATAATGCTTCTTTTGTAACCATTACACTCATCGTATAATTGATATTAGGTGCAGTAAATAAAGAGCGTGCCACTTGAATTGGAATTAAAACCCTTAAATCCTGACTGTTGCCAAAAGTGGAACCTTTTTCTTTTAACACTCCAATTACTTTGAATTTTGCGCCCCGAATAGAAATTGTCTTATCAATTGGATTCACATCTTTCAACAATCCTTTTTCAAAATCAGAACCTACAATACAGACATAAGCATTATTATCAATGTCAAAACCTGTGAAGTTTCTTCCTAAGGTAGTTTGTAATCCTGAATTTCCTAGAAAATGTTCGTCAACACCAACAACCGAAATTTCAGGATCTGTTTTTTGTGATTCAAATTTTACTTCCGCTCTTGAAGTTGCTGTAAATGAAAGGGAAGTTTCCGTGAATGGATATTGGTAATTTTCTTTGAATGCTTTGGCTTCAGGGTAAGAAATTATTGGGTTTACTTTATCAAGATCTCCACCGCGTCTTCGGATGCTCGTTTCATACTGACTTATATTGAAAGTATTGGAACCCATTGATGCAAAATTAGACGACAAGGTGTTTTTTAATGCAGAAACTACCGTTAAAATCCCAACTAATGCTGTAATTCCTATAGCAATAATCAAAATAGTAAGAATGGTTCTCAATAATTGAGTACGTATAGAACCAAGTGCAATTCGGATATTTTCTTTCGTTAATTTAAACATCATTTCTAATTTGTCACGAAAATACAATTTTTGTCACAAGTTTACTTTATGATGAAGGATTATTTAGCATAAAAATAAGATATTTGCATGATAGAAATTTAATTTGCAATTTCGATTAAATTGATTTTTTCTAAAACACATAATTCATTAAATATGAATAATATTTTTTTTACCCTTTTCAGTATTCTTTTTTTTAGCAATGTTGGGAACTCCCAGAATTTTAAAATCAGTAAAATGATTGCTGATAAAACGACAAAATTACCTTTAGAAAACGTTGGTATTTATAATGACAAAGATAATTCTACAACAAATCAAGAGGGATTATTTGTATTTTTATCTAGTCAAAACGAAATCAATTTCAATTTGTTGGGCTATAATTCCTTGAAAACTACTTTTGAAGGGATAGAAAAGTTGGACACCATTTTTATGGAATCCAAAGCCTTTGAGCTAAAGGAAGTTGTGGTGACTAATTTAGATCCGTTTATCAAAAAAGTTTATGATAAAATGGCTGATAATTATATTCCAAATTACACTTCAAATTTCTTTTTAAGAAATGTACTTAAAAAAGACGATAGTATCGTTGTATTGCAAGATATTCATGCTAAAAGAGGTAGAAATTCAAACCTTAAAAATTCAAATGAGATTGAAGTTTTAAATATGAGAAAGACAAGTTTTTTTAAAAAAAAGAATCAGATTGATTTTAAATTTCCAGATTTAAATGAGTTCTTTGGGGGTTTATGGCCAGCATTGGGTAAGAATATTTTTACGGAAGAAAACTATAACGAAAGTGATTTAAGAAAAATTTTATTTGAGGCCAAAGAAAAAAATGTTGACGGACAAATTAGTAAAGGGTATTTTGTGATTAATCGAAACGATTATGCCGTTTTGGAATTTTTTATAGCAATGCAAGATAATCCTGAAGCGGTACCCTATAAAAAATTCACCTTTTCAAGTGTACAGTATAGAACAACAAAGTATGAGAGATTATTAAAATATAGTAAAAATAGTACTTTTAACAAATATTATCTTCAGATGTCAAAACTTATCGCAAATGTGGAAGTTATACCAGCAACAAAAACTGAAAACGCATTTAATTATAATTTAAATATGGATTATTTTACAACCAATAGGATTACAAATGAAAAAGTAGAACCTAATTTCGCAACAGATAAGGATGTCTTTAAAGCAAAGTTTCCTTATTCAGCTGAATTTTGGAATAATCAAAATCAATTGCCTTTAACGAATGAACTAAAAGTTTTTTTGAAACGAGTTTCAGAAAACAAAGACAAAAAAAAGGAATTTGAGATAATTGGGAATTTCTAATTTTTTTATATTTTTAAAATAAGATATTTGCAAAAGAATGAATAACTTTTATATTGTGAATTCATAATTTTTAATTTAACATAATGGCTCAAAAACCAAGTATTCCTAAAGGTACACGCGACTTTTCACCAAGTGAAGTGGCAAAACGGCACTATATTATTTCGATTATAAAAAACAATTTTGAAAAATTCGGTTTTCAACCTATTGAAACACCGTCTTTTGAAAATTCGGAAACCCTTATGGGAAAATATGGGGAAGAAGGCGATCGATTGATATTCAAGATTTTGAATTCGGGAGATTATTTGGCGAAAGCCGATGAAAAAGCATTGCAAAATAAAGAAAGCAACAAATTAACGCCAAGTATTTCCGAAAAAGCGCTTCGCTATGATTTGACTGTTCCTTTTGCAAGGTATGTGGTACAACACCAAAATGACATTGAATTTCCATTTAAAAGATACCAAATCCAACCTGTTTGGAGAGCCGACCGTCCGCAAAAAGGGCGCTTTAGAGAATTTTTTCAGTGTGATGCCGATGTGGTAGGGTCAAAATCCTTGTGGCAAGAAGTGGAATTGGTGCAATTATATGATACTGTTTTTACCGATTTAGGATTAAAAGGAGTTACCATTAAAATAAACAACAGAAAAATATTATCCGGAATAGCCGAAGTTATTGGTGCTTCAGATAAGTTAATCGATTTTACGGTTGCCTTAGACAAATTAGATAAAATAGGGGAGGACGGCGTGAAAACTGAAATGATTGAAAAAGGTATTTCTGCCGAAGCAATCCAAAAAGTACAGCCTTTATTTAATTTCACCGGAACTATTTCCGAGAAAATCGAAAAATTAGCACAGCTTTTGTCATCTTCAAATGAAGGAATGAAAGGCGTGGAAGAATTGCAATTTATTTGCGATACAGTTTCTAAATTGGGTTTAACCACTTCAATTCTAGATTTAGATGTAACACTGGCTCGTGGTTTGAATTATTATACGGGCGCTATTTTTGAAGTTGCTCCACCAAAAGCCGTTGCGATGGGTTCTATCGGTGGTGGCGGTAGATATGATGATTTGACAGGGATTTTTGGTTTGAAAGACATGAGCGGAGTGGGAATTTCTTTTGGATTGGATCGAATTTATTTGGTTGTTGAAGAATTGGGTTTATTCCCCGTTACTGTAACTTCCACAACAAAAGCGTTGTTCATTAATTATGGCGAAAAAGAAGCTTTCTATTCTATGAAAGCCATAAAAGAATTGCGAAACTTTGGCATAAAAGTAGAATTGTATCCCGACGCTGTAAAAGTGGGAAAACAATTCATACACGCTGATAAAAGAGCCATTCCATTTGCAATTATCGTTGGTGAAACCGAAATGAGCGAAGATAAATTTGCATTGAAAAACCTTATTTCAGGCGAGCAAGTTTACCTAGATTTTGAAGATTTGAAAACGGAGCTGTTGAAATAAACGTCAATAATAATTAATTGCGAATTGAAATTATTTTATTATTTTTATTGTTCAAACAATTATAAACTATGAAAAACACATTCAAAAAAATCGGTTTTGTACTTGCGATAGCTATCGTGCTTATTTCGTGCAACCAAAAAGTAACCACCGAAAATCCCTCTGAATATTTCACAAATACTGAGAAAGGCGTTCAAAATGGAGGCGTAAAAATGATTTCAATTACCACTCCAAAAGGTAATTTCAATGTCTGGACCAAGAAAATCGGAAACAATCCAAAGATTAAAATTCTGTTGCTAAACGGCGGTCCTGGAGCAACACACGAATATTTTGAGTGCTTTGAAAGTTTCTTGCCAAAAGAAGGCGTAGAATTCATTTATTACGACCAATTGGGGTGCGGAAATTCAGACAATCCAAAAGACACCACGATGTGGGATTTGCCAAGATTCGTTGAAGAAGTAGAGCAAGTTCGAGTAGGATTGGGACTCAACAAAGACAATTTTTACTTGTTAGGACACTCATGGGGAGGAATTCTCGCCATGGATTATGCCA
>JBIPNF010000187.1:0-4970 GCA_044373885.1 Flavobacterium sp.
GAATCACATTTATAGGATTTTGACCCAGTAAATCAAAGACAAAATATTGCATTGTAAAAATTTGTATAATCATTGGAATTACAATAAACATATTAAAAATACCCATATAAATTCCGATTTTCCCTTTAGGAATTGAACCCGCTAAAAGTTGGTACGGCATTGCTAACATTGAAGCCCAAGCTGTTCCTAAACCAAATGAATACAAATAAATGGTACTTATTTTAATTGCATCACCGAAAGGGTTCCACATCATAAAAAGTGTCGTTTCATTATTCAAATAGGGAATTGCAAGTAAGCCCAAACCACCCAATGTTAATGCAACAAAATGAACTCCTTTTGCACCAATTTTGTGTGCCAATGGAATTAATGCAAACGCAATCATAAAACAAATAATATTGTACGTTCCATTCAAATTTCCTGTCAACATTTGCGCATTTGCATAACCATCAGTAGTTGCATCAGAAGTATTAAAAAGAGAAATTGATAACGCACCAGTGATATATTGCCAATAGCAAAACATTGCATACCACGTAAAAAACTTTACTGGAATGAGTTGTTTCATTGTTAAAGGCATTTCTAAAAAAGCGTTTTTTATATCTTTATAAATACGATATAAAATAGTTCCTTTACTTTTTTCGATTTCCATTTCTAGAAGTTCTTCGGCTGTTGGCGGAAATTCTTTTGTAGATAAAACGGTAACCAAAATAGAAACAATCGCCGCAAAAGAACCTATGAAAAATGCCCAATACGTATATGTAGGAATTCCGTTACTCATTTTATCTGTGATGGCTAGAAATCCGAAAGAGACTAAAATTGCAGGTGTAAAATTGGATAAAGTACTTCCCAATCCTGTGAAAAAACTCTGCATTAAAAACCCAATTGAGAATTGTTTGCTTGGTAATTTATCGGCTACAAAGGCACGATAGGGTTCCATTGCGATGTTATTTGCAGCATCTAAAATCCAAAGTAAACTGGCTGCCATAAAAATTGAACTTGAGAATGGCATTGCAATTAATGCAACACTTGAAATTAAAGCACCTATTAAAAAGAAGGGTTTTCTACGTCCGAATTTTGGCGACCACGTTCCGTCACTTATTGCTCCAATAATAGGTTGTAAAACCAAACCTGTTATTGGACCAGCAAGCCAGAGCATTGGCAAACTTGCTTCGTCAGCACCCAAATATTTATAAATAGCACTCATATTACTTTGTTGCAAACCAAAGCTAAATTGGATTCCAAAAAATCCGAAATTCATATTCCAGATTTGCCAAAAATTGAGTTTTACTTTTTTTAAAGACATAATAATAAATTTATTAATAAAAACAATTCCTGCACCCTAAAAGTACAGGAATCGTTCTAACAAAAACAAAAATGAAATTTAATTAGAATCTATAAGTCAAAGCCATAGATAGTGATCTTCCTGCGAATGGTCTTGCTCTTACATAATTCACAGTGTTTTCGGTAATACTTCCTTCTTCAACTTCAGTAATTGCTAAAGTATCCAAAAGATTGTTTCCTGAAACATTTAATGATAATCCTTTAGTGATTCCAAATTCTACGAAACCATTAATTAACACAAAACCGTTCATAACCAATTGGTTGCTATCTTGTGCAAATGCTTTTGATTGTCCCAAAAAGCTTAATCCAAGAGAATTTGTTTTAGAAAATTTGTATGTTGGAATGAAACTGTACATTAATTTAGGCTGTCTTCTTGGTGCATTTCCTTCGTTTGCTCCTGAAGTAATTTCAGCTTTAGTATATGTTAAACCTCCACGTAAATCAAAATCTTCACTAACATTATATGCTGTTTCTATTTCTAATCCTAAAGATTTATAGTTATTTTGAGTTAAAATCGTTGGGTTTGTAGCTTCAAAACCTGATTGTTCGTCAGTTTTAGCATAGAAAAAAGTTCCATAAACATATCCTTTTGAGAATTTACGTTTGTAACCTAATTCTGCTTGAGCAAGATAATCTAAAGAATTAATCAAATCTCCATTCAAATAGGATGCTTTTGGTCTTTCAAACAAAATACGATCTGCTTTTGCAGAAGCACCTTTGCTGTATCTAGCAAAAAATGATTGGCTATCAGAAACTAAATAATTTGCACCAACAGAATAAGAAGTATAATTGTAATCGTAATTTACAGCTGTCGTTTTAGAAGTATTCACAGCAAAAACATTAGATTCAGGAGCAGAAATAATTCCATCATTATTGATGTCATATTGAGTTGAAGAACCACCTGCAAATGAACCCGTTACTTTTCCCATATCAAAACGAATTCCACCTTCAAAAGACAATTTATCATTTGCATCAAATGAAACGTTAGCGTAAGGAGCGGAAACATTGTATTGTGTATCATAATTTCTCGCTAAATTCCCCCAAGCTGGAGTTCCATAAGCATACAAACCATTATCAGATAATGAACTTCCTGACGCATTTGTTACGTTAAGTAAACGAGGATTTGAATCTGAAACTTCTTGTAAATAAGAGTTCCATAACCAAGACATTGATATGTTTTGAATTGATTTAAAATATCCAGCTGTTACCCCAAATTTTTCAAATTTCTTTGAAATTTTTAAATCATTCATAAAGTTATTGAAGTCGTTTAATTGTGTATCAAACATATGAATTCTTGCAACTAAACCATTCGGTGTGTTGAATGGAGAACCTGAATTTGCAAAAGACAAAGTAGAACCTGCACCAAAAGAATTTGCAATAGTAGCAGCAGTTCCAACTTCTGATGGGAAAGGAGAAATAAATCCACCAGAATTGGCAGTAAATCTTCCGTTTTCAGTAATTTTCCAACCGTCTTCTAATTCAAAAGCAGCATTTATACCTAATGATTTTGAAATAGGATTCATTCCGTCGGCAACTTTACCTCTTCTTAATTGTCCATCAGGACCTAAACCAACATTATGAGACAAAAATACAGATTGTAAAGCTCCTTTAGTTGCATTAAATCCAGGAACATTTCCCCAAGTAGGATTTGAATTTGTCCCAGAAACTTGAACTGGCATTGGCATATAAGCCGCAGCTCTATCGTTTAAGAATTTTGCGTAGATTGTTACACTTCCTTTATCAAATTCTTTAGTAATATTGAATTTAGCTTGACCACCATTATTTGCTGTAAAACCAGTATTTCTAACGCCTTCACCAGCTCTGTAAAATCCACCTGCGTGGAAATATAATCCCTCTCCAATTTTTGCACCATAATCTAAATCGGTTCTAAAATTGTTGTAATCAAGTCCGAAACTAGTACTCATTGTACCGCCTTCAACTTTACCAGTTTTGCTAATAAAGTTAATGATTCCTCCTGGAGAATTAGAAGATAATACAGATGCCGAACCTCCGCGAATGGCTTCAATTTTAGCTACATTTCCATCAAATCTTGTAAAAATATCTGCAGTTGCAAATGCGATGTCTCCAAATAAAAGAACTGGGAGACCATCTTCTTGTAATTGTAAATATTTTGAACCACCTGAAGAAATTGGCACACCACGAACTGCGATGTTTGCATTTCCTTCGCCACCAGTTGATTCTGAACGGATTCCAGGAATAGTTCTGAAAATTTCGGCAGTTGATCTTGGAGCGGATTGCTCAATTTGTTTGATTCCTAAAGTCGTGATTGACACGCTCGACTTAATCTTAGTTTTTGGATTCACAACACCAGTAACAAAAACCTCTTCTAGAGCATTTGTTTTAGTAGTATCTGTGACAATTTTGGTTTCTTTTTGTGAAAACATTGAATTGGCAAATAGTAGCGCCATCAATAATCCAAATTTTTTCAGTAAAGTAATTCTTTTCATAGTTTAAAATTGAATGATTAATAATTTTTTGTTAATAGTTTTACGAAATTAGTTTTAATTCCAACTTATAATTATGAAATAATACCGAAAACGTTTTCGATAATACCGAAAACGTTTTCGATTTTATATCTAATTTTTTATGATATTTGTAATATGAAAGAAATAACCTTAAAACAGATTGCTGAGACTTTAGGAATTTCGATTACTACTGTATCCAAAGCATTGAAAAACTATCCTGACGTTAGTCCGAAAACCAAAAAAATGGTTCTTGAATTAGCAGGGGAACTTCACTATACTCCAAATAGTTTTGCTGTAAATTTAAGAACAAAAGAGTCAAAAACAATAGGTTTGATAATACCAGAGGTTGTGCATCACTTTTTTTCTAATGTTGTAAATGGCATTATTGCTGAAGCAGAAAAAAATGGTTATCTCGTAATTATATTACAATCCAATGAATCATTAGCGTTAGAAAAAAAGCAAGTTGAACTTTTAATAAACAAGCGAGTTGATGGAATTGTGATATCGCTTTCTAACGAATCAAACGATGACGAACATTTAAAAGAAATTATTCGTAGGGGAATTCCGTTCGTTCAATTTGATAAGATTTCAAAATTAATTCCTAGTTCAAAAGTTATTATAAATGACCAAAAAGCAGCAATGGATGCGGTTCAGCATCTCATCGATAATGGCTGCAAAAGGATTGCGCATATTCGCGGCCCCGTAAACCCCCAAAATGCAATTGATAGGTTCATTGGCTATAAAAAAGCATTGGAAAAAAATGCAATTCCGTTTGACTCTAGTTTGGTTTATACTTGCGAAAATGTAACCTTTGAAGAAGGTTTATTGTTTGCCCAAAAAATAATTGAAGAACATCCTGATGTCGATGGCGTTTTTGTAATTACAGATTTAGTAGCTGTTGGAGTTCTTACTTATTTCAATGAGAAAAAAATAAATGCGCCAAAAGATATTGCAGTAATTGGATTTAGCAATTGGTTTATGTCTAAAGTAATTACACCAAAACTAAGCAGCGTTGATCAACCAAGTTATGAAATGGGTGTTGTATCTTTTAATTTATTGTTAGAGGAAATGCAATGTCGAAAAGAGGAATTGCCATTTAATCCAAAAATTATAGAATTACAAACAAACATAATTGCAAGAGAATCA
>JBIPNF010000188.1:0-4947 GCA_044373885.1 Flavobacterium sp.
TCCAAATAAATTCATAGTTGGATTTGGTTTAGATTACGACGGATTAGGAAGAAATTTACCTGAAGTATATCAATTAAAATAGATAATAATTAACTACAATCCGCACAAGCGGGACAAACAACACACATTACATCATGATTAACATTGTTTTATTTGGGAAACCAGGTGCTGGAAAAGGAACTCAAGCAGAATTTTTAAAAGAAAAATACAGTTTAACACATCTTTCAACGGGAGATATTTTTAGATTCAATATTCAAAATAATACCGATTTAGGAAAATTAGCGAAAAGCTATATGGACAATGGTGATTTAGTACCGGATGAAGTTACCATAAAAATGTTGCAAGATACGGTAGAAAAAAACCCAGATACGAAAGGATTTTTATTTGATGGTTTTCCAAGAACTTTGGCTCAAGCCGAAGCGTTGGATGTTTTTTTAGCAACTAAAAATTGGGAAGTTACCGCTACAATTGCCTTGGAAGCCGACGATGAAATTCTAATTAAACGTTTATTAGAAAGAGGAAAAACTAGCGGAAGAGTTGACGATCAAGATGAAGATAAAATTAGAAACCGTTACCAAGAATACAATGAAAAAACAGCTCCTTTGATGGACTATTACAGCAATCAAAAGAAGTTTTATCCTGTAAATGGAATTGGAAGTATTCAAGAAATAACAGAACGATTAAGTACTGTAATTGAAAGTTTATAACAACTTAAGCGCAACATAAAGCAAATAAATACAAATTGGAAATATTAATAATACTTTTTTTAATCTTACTGAACGGCATTTTTTCAATGTCTGAAATCGCGTTGATTTCAGCTAGAAAAAACCGATTGGAAAGTGCTGCGAAAAAAGGAAATCAAAGCGCGCAAACAGCACTTAATTTAGCCAATTCTCCTAACAAATTTCTTTCAACAGTTCAAATTGGAATTACATTGATTGGTATTTTGACTGGTATTTTTAGTGGCGCAAAAATTACCGATGACGTTCAGCTTTTCATTACTGGATTTGATGTTTTAAAACCCTATGCCAATACAATTGCTGTTGGAATTGTAGTGGTTGTATTGACCTTTTTCTCCTTAGTATTAGGTGAATTACTACCAAAAAGAATCGGATTAAACCATCCTGAAGCCATCGCAAAAGCATTTGCAATTCCGATGAAAATGATATCCATTGCGACTGCACCGTTTATTTGGTTGCTTACCATTTCAACTGAATTTTTATTAAAAATATTAATGATTAAACCCTCTGCCGACGGGAAAGTTACAGAGGAAGAAATCAAGGCAATCATAAAAGAAGGAACTGAAGGCGGAGAAGTTCAAGAAATCGAGCAAGACATTGTGGAACGTGTTTTTCATATTGGTGACCGAAAAGTAAATTCGTTAATGACACACAGACAATCTGTAGTTTTTTTACCATTAGGATCTAATAAAGAGCAAGTTAAAGAATTCATGCTAAAGGAGTTACATTCTGTATATCCGGTTTATGGCGAAAATTATGATGATATTGTTGGAGTTGTTAATCTGAAAAATATCTTTTCAAATATCGATAACGATGATTTCAATTTAGAAAAAATTTTAACTGATGCGCCTTTCATTATGGAACAAACATCGGCATACAAAGCCTTAGAAAATTTCAAAAATAGCGGAGTTCATTATGCTTTTGTTTCCGATGAATATGGCGTATTTCAAGGAATTATTACTTTAAATGACATTTTGGAAGCACTTGTTGGCGATGCATCCGATTTCAATAAAGATGATTTTCAATTAACTGAAAGAGAAGACGGAACTTGGCTTGTAGATGGGCATTATTCATTACATGATTTTCTGACGTATTTCGAGTTGGATGAATTGATAAATGACTATGAAGTTACCACGGTAAGCGGTTTGATTATGACTGAATTATCAAGAATTCCAAAGCAAGGAGAAAAATTAATTTGGCAAAAATATGAGCTTGAAGTAATCGATATGGATGGCGTGAAGATTGATAAAGTAATGGTGAAAGCCGTAAAATAATAGTGCTCAGTTTGCAGTTATTAGTGTTCAGTAAATAACTGAATACTAAAAAACTGAACACTGAACACTGAACACTGAATACTAAAAAAAATGACAGAAGGAAATTTCGTAGATTACGTAAAAATATATGTTTCATCTGGTAAAGGTGGAAAAGGATCAACACATTTACATCGTGAAAAATTTATTGAAAAAGGTGGGCCTGACGGTGGTGATGGTGGGCGCGGTGGACACGTATATCTTGTTGGAAACAAAAGTTTATGGACGTTATTTCATCTAAAGTTTGCCAGACACGTCAAAGCGGGTCACGGTGGCGATGGGGGTGGCGATAGAAGTACGGGTGCCGATGGCGACGATAAATTCATTGAAGTGCCTTTAGGAACAGTTGTTCGCGACAAAGAAACGAATGAAATATTATTCGAAATTACAGAACACGGAGAGCGCAGAATCATTGCTCTTGGTGGAAAAGGCGGTTTAGGAAACTGGCATTTTAGAAGTTCTACCAATCAAACACCAAGATATTCTCAACCCGGTTTGCCTTCCACAGAAGTAGATATGATTTTGGAACTAAAAGTCCTTGCCGATGTTGGGTTAGTAGGTTTTCCAAATGCTGGGAAATCAACATTGCTTTCGGTTTTGACATCCGCAAAACCAAAAATTGCCGATTATCCGTTTACAACCTTAAAACCAAATCTTGGAATTGTGGCGTATCGTGATTTTCAATCATTTGTAATCGCCGATATTCCAGGTATTATTGAAGGTGCCGCTGAAGGAAAAGGGCTTGGACATTACTTTTTACGACACATCGAAAGAAATTCGACTTTGTTGTTTTTAGTTCCTGTTGACACACCAAATATCAAAGACGAATATGATATTTTGGTAAATGAATTGACAAAATACAATCCTGAAATGTTGGATAAAGAACGCATTGTGGTGATTTCAAAATGCGATATGTTGGACGACGAACTCAAGACAGAGTTGAAAACCCAATTGGATAAAGATTTCGCAGGAACGCCCTATATGTTCATTTCATCCGTTGCGCAACAAGGGCTTTCGGAATTGAAAGACAAATTATGGAGTATGCTAAATATGGAAGATGACGTTCCTGAAAACAGCCATAATTTATAGAATCATCTCAAATATAAAATTTAAAGCCGTCAATTGACGGCTTTTTTTATGGCTTAATTTTCATCAATCATTATACGTATCAAACAAATACTGTACTGTTTTTGGAATGTCATTGGCTTCAATCTTTGGATATTGAATAACGCTATTCAACCAATTTTCTATTTCGATATGAAAATCATCACCCACTTTATTAAGAACCGGAACGCCTAATAATTTCAATGCCGCTGCATTGCATTCCTGCTCATAATGATTTTTTATAGGAATACTCAATATTTTTTTGTTCAAAAATAATGCTTCAGCAGGAGTTTCAAATCCACCACCTGTTAAAATCCCATGACAATTTATCAAACTTTCATTGAAAAGTTTTTGGTTAACCGGAAAATAAGTAATGTTTCCTTCCTTACGAATCTCTTTAATATCATTCAAAAACCATTGAAATTCAATGCCTTTTACTTTATGAAATGCCTTTTCCAAACATTCTCTATCGAAAGAAGGAAGATAAACCGAAATATGATTCAAATCTTTAGGTGTTGCTAGAAAAATTTCGTCTTTAATAATTGGTGGGTGAATAAAGGAATCATATTTTTTGAAATGAAGTCCAATATATTTTGGTGCAGGAGCATAATGTTTTAAAACTAATTCCCCCATAATATTATTTTTTTCAGGTCTTGGAGTCAAATCCGACATAAAACTCGCTTGATGTCCAAATTGTATCGATTTCACTTTTTGTAGCTTACACGCCAAAGATGTTATCGAATCAAAATCATTAATTACCACATCATATTCTGATAACGGCAACGCTTTTGCATCTCTAAACATTTGCAATGGATTGATGTTTTTGGCAATTTTCAAATAATCCAACCCACCACATTGACTGTAATGCAAACTACATCCTTTGCTTTTATATTTTATTGGAATATCAACATTTAAACTCGCATTATTGCCACTCATAAAGAAATCAACCGATCCAAATTTTTTTAGATACGGATACAACTGAATTGCCCTACTAATGTGGCCGTTACCCGTTGCTTGAATTGCATAAAATATTTTCATACTCTAGGATAGAATTTTTCCAACGATATCATTAATATAAAGATCTTCTTTAGCATCAGGTTTTTCTTTATAATGTGATTTATCATATTCATAAATCTTCCATTTCTCTTTATTGTATTCCAAAGCCGTTAAATTCTCAACCCAATCTCCGCTATTTAAATATGTTACAGAACCTTTATCTGTGGTAACCATTTTCATTTGTGGTTTGTGAATGTGTCCACAAACTACATAATCGTATTTTTTATCGATGGCGATTTCGGCAGCAGTAGTTTCAAAATCGGTAATAAACGAAACCGCTTTTTTAACGCTATCTTTTATTGTTTTAGAAAAACTACGCTTTTCTTTTCCACTTAAAACTAAAAGCCAATTCACAAAACTGTTAATTAATATCAATAAATCATATCCTTTACCCCCTATTTTCGCTATTATTTTGGCATAACCTTGTGTCGAAGAATCAAAAACATCACCGTGAAAAATCCAAGCTTTTTTGCCGTCTAAATCCAAAATTAGCTTGTCAACCAATTCAAAATTTCCTAAAATTAAATCAGAATATTTACGCAAAACTTCGTCGTGATTTCCTGTAATGTATATTACTCGCGTTCCATTCGTGGACATTTTAATAATATGCCGCAAAACATTCATATGAGAAGCTGGAAAATAGCTTTTAGAAAAGTTCCACATATCGATAATATCACCGTTTAAAACCAACGTTTTGGGTTGAATTGATTTCAAATAGTGTAGCAATTCCGTGGCGT
>JBIPNF010000189.1:0-4946 GCA_044373885.1 Flavobacterium sp.
CGAAATCGGTGGTTTTGACGAGAATTGTTTTATGTATTCTGACGATATTGATTTGTCGTATATGGCATTAAAAAAAGGAAAATCAAATTACTATTTTCATGAAACAGCTATAATTCACTACAAAGGCGAAAGTACTGAAAAAGATAGATTGTATATGAGGCGCTTTCAAGAAGCGATGCAATTTTTCTATAAAAAACATTTTAAAAGTTCTTTTATATTTGATATTTTTATGAAAATTGGCGCGTTCTTTTTTGCATTGGTAAAGAAAAATCAAAGCAAACTAAAACCGTTACAAGCGGAGGAATATATTTTATTTTCAAAAGATGAAAATCTGAAAAATAAACTAGAAATGCTACTGCATAAAAAAATACATTGGCAATCGAAAATTGAAGGAAATACCTTAATTTCGCATAGTGTTTTAAATAAAAAGCAAACAGAAATCCTATTGGACAATACCAATTTATCGTTCAAGGAAATTATTTCTTTTTTGGAAGCGAATAAAAACCAAGGTTTAACCTTTAAGATTATTCCAAAGAATACTTTTTTTATGATTGGCAGTAATAATAGTAATGATAAAGGAACGGTAATAAAAATCGATTAAAAAATACATTTAATTCAGTTATTATTTAAAATAAATAGTAATTTTGCAAATTGAATACACAAAAACAACTTTAGTTTAAGAATATGGCAAAGTTTGAATTGAAATTACCAAAAATGGGAGAAAGCGTTGCCGAAGCAACAATTACCAATTGGTTAAAAAAAGTAGGCGAAAAAATCGAAGTTGATGAAGCGGTATTGGAAATCGCTACCGACAAAGTTGATAGCGAAATCCCATCGGAAGTTTCAGGAGTTTTATCGGAAATACTTTTCAATGTCGATGATATTGTAAAAGTGGGTCAAACTATTGCAATTATCGAAACTGAAGGAGGTGTTTCAGAAAGCCCAAAACAAGAAAGTTCAGAACAAGAAATTGTTACCGAAGCTCTTGCTGCTGTTCAAGAAACCGTAGATGTAGCTATAAATGCTGTTGTAGCTCCAGCAAATTTTTCAGATTCAGACAAATTCTTTTCTCCTTTAGTGAAAAATATCGCCAAACAAGAAGGAATCTCAATTTCCGAATTAGAATCCATAAACGGTTCTGGAAAAGAAGGACGCGTTACTAAAGAAGACATTCTGAAATTTGTCGATAGCAAAAATTCAAATGTTGTCGCACCAGTTTCAAAACCAACAACCATTAACCAACAACCAAAAGCCACACCCGTTTCTGTAAATGGTGGTGATGAAATTGTTGAAATGGACAGAATGCGCAAGTTGATTTCTGGATATATGATGGCGTCAATAAATACGTCAGCTCACGTCCAGTCGTTTATAGAAGTCGATGTAACCAATATCTGGAAATGGCGCGAGAAAAATAAAAATGAATTCGAAAAAAGAGAAGGGGAGAAGCTAACTTTTACTCCAATTTTTATGGAAGCCGTTGCCAAAGCATTGAAAGATTTCCCAGGAATGAATATTTCTGTTGATGGTGATTACATCATCAAAAAGAAAAATATAAACCTCGGAATGGCAGCTTCTTTACCAAATGGAAATCTGATTGTTCCAGTTATAAAAAATGCCGATCAATTGAATTTAGTTGGAATGGCAAAGGCCGTTAACGATTTAGGAAACCGTGCAAAAGCTGGTAAATTAAAGCCAGACGACACGCAAGGCGGAACGTATACCGTTACCAATGTAGGTACTTTTGGAAGCGTTTTTGGAACCCCAATTATCAATCAACCGCAAGTTGGGATTTTAGCATTGGGAGCAATTCGCAAAGTTCCTGCTGTAATAGAAACTCCAGAAGGTGATTTCATTGGTATTCGTAACAAAATGTTTTTATCTCACAGTTACGATCACCGTGTTGTAGATGGTGCACTTGGAGGAAGTTTTGTAAAACGCGTAGCCGATTATTTAGAAGCCTTTGACGTAAATAGGGATTTTTAGAACTTTAAATTATATACCAAATGGCCTCAATCGAGGTCATTTTTTTTGGTTTATAATTAACGAATTTATATTTTAATATTCGTAAATTAGTGTAAATCAAATATATAGAAATTATGAAAGCAATAAAACTTATTTTTTTACTATTTATTTTGTTTGTATCTAAATCAAATTTTGCTCAATTTGGAACCCTTGACTCATCATTTGATAATGATGGAATTGTAATCACGTCTTTTGATGGTTTTGACGCTTCCGTTCAGGCTCTTTTGATTCAGCCAGATAAGAAAATTCTTGCAGGTGGTACTATTTCTAAAAGCGGATTAAATCAATTTGGTTTGGCGAGATACAATTCTGACGGTAGTCTTGATGAATCATTTGGAAATTTGGGCAAAGTAATTTCCGATTATCCCGAATTGATGCTATTGTCTTCAATGGCCTTGCAGGCAGACGGTAAGATTATTGTAGCAGGCAGTTTATTTAATTCAGACTTCACTATTTCTCATTTTGTTTTGGTTCGATATGACACTAACGGACTTTTGGATACAACTTTCGGCATCGAAGGTCGCGTAATTACAAATTTAAGTGACAAATTAGATAAAATCACATCTGTAATAATACAAAACGACGGGAAAATTATCGCTTCTGGAACCACTTCAGACGACTTAAATTTTAGTGATTTTTCTATTGTTAGATACAATTCTGATGGAACTTTAGACACAAGTTTTGGGAATAATGGAAGTACAATAACATCAATTAGGACTTGGGATTTTGGATATGCAATAGCACTTCAAAACGACAATGCAATTGTAGTTTCTGGTTCGAGTTCCAATGAATTCAATCCAATTTTTGGACCCGATTATGATTTTTTAGTTCTAAAATATGATAAATATGGTGTTTTAGATTCCACTTTCGGAAACGGTGGAAGTGTGATAATTGGAACTACCGACGCCAATGAAAAAGCACTTTCTGTGAAAGTTTTATCAAATGGAAAAATAGTAATAGCTGGCGAACATCATATTATGAAATATTCTTTCATGCTTTCGCAACTATTACCAAATGGCGATGTAGACCCGACTTTTGGAAATAACGGAATAGTTCTAAATGAATTAGCAAGCCAGTTCATTGAAAGTGTTGCAATGCAAACTGACGGGAAATTTCTCATTACCGAATACAACGGAACAGGCGGTTGCTGCAGTGCTGACATCAAATTAATTCGGTTTTTGGCAGATGGAACTTTCGATACCACTTTTGGAACAAATGGAATCGTAACAACCAACTTTTTAAACGAAAATAACCAAGCCAATTCAATCGTAATTCAAAATGATGGTAAAATCATAATTGGCGGTGTTTCGGGAAACCAAATTCATTTCGATTATGGTTTGGCTCGTTTTAACTCCGAATTGGCTTTGTCAAATCCTATAAATCAAATTGGAATCAACACTTTTTTAGCCTATCCAAATCCCGTAAATCAAACGGTAAATTTAGACTTTAACCTCCGTGAATCTCAAAAATTAGATGTCGATTTGTATACTATTAATGGCGTTATAGTTGCTAATTTATTGAATAACAAAGAATTTTCTTTGGGTTTCACTTCTCAAAAAATAACCCTTCCTGAAACCTTGTCCAAAGGCGTATATTTTCTTTCCATTTCCAACGGAACTTTTCTTTCCAACGTGAAAATCGTGAAATAACACCAAAACTCATCGGTTTTAAATCGGTGGGTTTTTTTTTGGTAGCAGCATTTTTGGCATTTTTTTAATTGTTATTCCTGCTGTACATTTCAATCCACGCCAAAAAGCGTGGGATTTCCATTTCCATCAGGGCTAAATAAAATTCATTTTCTTTCTTTAAATGTGTTTTTTATATTGCATTATAAAAGTATATTTGTACTACTAAAAACTAAAAATGGAATTAAAATTAACAAGGCCTATTTGTTTTTTCGATCTCGAAACTACAGGGATTGATGTTGCAAAAGATAGAATTGTTGAAATAGCGGTATTCAAAGTTTTTCCAAACGGAAATAAAGAAAGTAAAACTTGGTTGGTTAATCCTACAATTCCAATTCCTCCTCAAACTACAGCTGTACATGGAATAACAAACGAAAAAGTGGCCAACGAACCAACTTTTAAAGAATTGTCGTCTGTGATTTATAACATGGTAAAAGACAGCGATTTGGCTGGTTATAATTCGGATCGATTTGACATTCCATTATTGGCAGAAGAATTACTGCGTGCCGGAGTTGATTTTGATATGAAAGGACGTGTTTCTGTTGATGTTCAAACGGTTTTTCACAAAAAAGAAGAACGAACTTTAAGTGCGGCATTAAAATTTTATTGTGGCGAAAACCTTGTCAATGCGCATTCTGCGGAGGCCGATACAATGGCGACATATGAGATTTTGAAAGCACAATTGGATCGGTATTCGGATTTGGATAACGATATAAAATCACTTTCAGAATTTACAACTAGAAAAAGATTGGCTGATTTTGCAGGAATGATTGCTTTTGATGACGATGACGAAGAGATTTTTGCTTTTGGCAAACACAAAGGTGTTAAAGTAAATAAGGTTTTAGAAACAGAACCAGGATATTATAGTTGGATTCAAAATGCTGATTTCCCATTGTATACCAAGAAAGTTTTAACGGCAATAAAGCTTAGAAAACTAAATACGAAATAGTGGTCAGTTTTCAGCTTACAACTGACCACTAACCACTGACCACTAAATTTATGAAGATAATCTGTATCGGTAGAAATTATACCAAACACATTGAGGAATTGCAGAATGAAAGGCCCGATGAACCGGTGGTTTTTATGAAGCCAGATTCGGCAGTTTTGTTGCGCCAACATCCGTTTGTGATACCTGAATTTTCGGAAGATATTCACCACGAATTGGAAATAATTGTGAAAATTAATAAGGTTGGAAAGTATATTGATGCCAAATTTGCGCATAAATATTACGATGAAATT
>JBIPNF010000190.1:0-4930 GCA_044373885.1 Flavobacterium sp.
TCATTACCACTTGAATGTCTTTTTCAGCTTCAGAAAATTCATAAAATTGTAAAGCTTCTTCTTTTAGCGTTTTTGCAATTTGTTCCAAACACGAATTGATAAAATTGGCGCCCATGGAATCCTTTGTTTCAAAAGTCACATGCAATTGGAAGTAATTTTCAATCAGATTTATTTTATTACGAAGTTCAATATCTAAAATTCCACCGCCCCTTTTTTGCATATTTTTAGTGATGCTTTCAGTGGCAACAAAGAATTTGTTTTTAATTTCCTTAAAGAAGCGTTCCAATTTAGCAACATCTCCTTTATATACAAAATGAACCTGCCCAATTTTTTCTGTATTCAAAACAGTAGCTTTAAATCCACCTCGAGTAGACCAATATTTTGCCGATTTTGCAGCAGCAGCAACCACCGAACTTTCTTCAATAACCATTGGAATAGTTTTAAAAACTCCATTGATAAGGAAATTAGGTGCCACACCAAGAGGCAAATAGAAATTTGAAATTGTGTTTTCTATAAATTCATCATGCAATTGTTGGATTTTTGAATCGGTATTCCAATATTTTTTTATAATAGAAATAGCTTCAGAAGCATCCGAAAAATAAGAAGTAGCAATCCAGTTAATTTTGTCTTCTTTAGACAATTTCGAAAATCCAGCAATGGCGTTGTTCATTTTTTTGAATTATAAATTGATGCAAATATACGGTTTAGTCAATTCTAATTTAAATAACTTTAGAAAATGAAATTGCATTTAACACAAAAAAACGTGCTCATTTGATAAATTTTCACTAAAATTGAATGTTTTTTCAAATACATCAGATATGAAATATATAAATAAAGTTGTTTTGTTGTTCTTATTGGCCTCATTTACAGCAATCGGACAACAAAAAATCAGTATTGAAGCCATTTATTCGGGTGTTTTTCGAGCAAAAGGAATGGATGATTTACAGGCTTTAAAAAATACAAATCAATATACTGTATTAAATTTTGATAGAAGTTCAAATACTTCCCAAATTGATTTATACGATTTTGCCACTTTAAAAAAAGTAGCCACATTAATTGATTCGAAAGATTTCAAAACACTTGAAGGAATTGATAGTTACACTTTTAGTTCAGATGAAAAAGTGATTCTGATTGCTACTAATTCAGATCAAATTTTCCGTCATTCCTTTGTTGCGAACTATTTTATATATGAAATAGCATCTAAAAAATTAACCCCATTATTCGATTATAAAATTCAAGAACCAACCTTTTCACCTGATGGAACTCAAATTGCTTATGCAAAAGACAACAATCTTTTCATTTATACTATTGACACAAAAACCACCAAACAAATTACAACTGACGGAAAGAAAAATGCAATCATAAACGGAATTACTGATTGGGTTTATGAAGAAGAATTTGCATTTGTAAGGGCTTTTGATTGGAGTAACGACAGTAAAAAATTGGCCTACATTCGTTTTGATGAAAGTAAAGTTCCTGAATTCTCCATGTCGATGTTCCGCAAAGATTTATATCCAAACGTTGAAATCTTTAAATATCCAAAAGCGGGTGAAAAAAATTCAGAAGTTTCATTGCATATATACGATGTGAACTCAACATCAACAAAGGAAGTTAATTTGAAAAATTACTCCGATTTTTATATTGCAAGAATAAAATGGACCAATGATGCCGATGTTTTATCGGCACAAGTTTTAAATCGCCATCAAGATAATTTAGATTTGTTATTTATCGATGGAAATTCAGGGTCTCCAAAAGTAGTTTTGAACGAAAAAGATAAAGCGTATGTTGATGTAACAGACAATCTAACTTTTTTAAAAGACAATAGTTTTATTTGGACAAGTGAAAAAAACGGTTTCAACCATATTTATGTTTATGATAAAACGGGAAAATTAAAAAATCAAGTAACTAATGGAAATTGGGAAATAACCAATTATTATGGTTTTGACGAGAAAAATCAAACTGTTTTTTATCAATCTGTAGAAAATGGATCTATTAATAGAGACGTTTATCGCATTGGTTTGAATGGAAAAAACAAAGTTAGATTATCACAAAATACGGGGACAAATTCAGCTACATTTAGTCCGAACTTCAACTATTTTATCAATTCGTTTTCAAGCGCAACCCAACCTACAACCTACACCTTGAATGACGTTAAAAGCGGAAAACAAATTCAGGAAATTGTAAATAATGCTGCTTTATCTGATAAATTAAAAGCGTATAATTTGCCTTCAAAAGAGTTTTTTGTTTTGAAAACAGCAAAAGGAAATGAACTAAATGCTTGGATTATGAAGCCTAAAGATTTTGATGCTACAAAAAAATATCCTGTTTTTATGTATCAATATTCTGGTCCGGGTTCACAACAAGTCAACAACGATTGGAACGGAACCGATGATTATTGGTTTATGATGTTAACGCAACAAGGTTATATTGTAGCTTGTGTTGATGGAAGAGGAACGGGTTTCAAAGGAGCGGAATTCAAAAAAATAACTCAAAAAGAATTAGGAAAATACGAAGTTGAAGACCAAATTGACGCTGCAAAAGTTATCGGAAATTATCCCTTTGTAGATAAAACTAGAATCGGTATATTTGGCTGGTCGTTTGGCGGATTTATGGCTTCCAATTGTATTATGAAAGGGAATGATGTTTTCAAAATGGCAATTGCGGTTGCTCCCGTTACGAATTGGAGGTTTTATGATAGCATTTATACCGAAAGATACATGCAAACGCCTCAAGAAAATGCGAGTGGATATGACGAGAATTCGCCAATCAATCATGTGGATAAATTGAAGGGAAAATTCCTTTTAATTCATGGTTCGGGAGATGATAATGTACACGTTCAGAATTCAATGCAAATGATGGAAGCGCTCATTCAAGCTAACAAACAATTTGATTCTCAAATTTACCCTGATAATAATCACGGTATTTACGGCGGTAAAACTAGAATTCAATTGTATACTAAAATGACAAATTTCATATTGAATAATTTATAAGCATCGCAATTTGTGATACTTGAAAAATAGAATACAACAACCAAAATTAAAACCAAATCTAAATTAACTAATTACTAAAAAATGAGTGAAACAGCAGTAAAATCAGCACATCCAAAGGGACTTTGGGTATTATTTGGAACAGAAATGTGGGAACGATTCAATTTCTACGGAATGCGAGCAATTCTTACTTTGTTCTTAATCAATTCATTAATGATGAAAGAGGCTGACGCTTCTATTATTTATGGTGGGTTCTTAGGACTTTGTTATTTAACACCAATGTTGGGTGGATTTATTTCAGATCGTTTTTTTGGAAATAGAAACTGTATTTTATTAGGTGGATTAATGATGGCAATTGGACAATTTTTATTGTTTACAAGTGCAAGTGTTTTTGGAACAAACTTAAGTTTAGCAACTACTTTAATGTGGTCGGCATTGGGAATTATTGTTTTTGGTAACGGATTTTTCAAACCAAATATTTCAAGTATGGTTGGAAGTTTGTACCCAAAACAAGAAAAAAGTAAATTAGACACTGCATTTACCATTTTCTATATGGGAATTAATTTAGGTGCATTTTTAGGACAAACAATTTGCCCATTAGTTGGAGACGTTGAAGACGCTGGTGGAATTAGGGATGTACACGCTTTCAAATGGGGATTTCTTGCCGCCTCAATTGCAATGTTAATTGGTACTTTAGTATTTTATGTATTAAAAAATAAATATGTAGTTACGCCAGACGGAAAACCACTTGGAGGATTGCCTTCAGAAAATGACGCTTCCGATTTTGAAGAAGGAGAAGCTCAAAAAGCGGTTTTCTCAACGCAATCCCTAGTAACTGCACTTGTAGCTTTTGTTGTTTTATTCCTTGCATTTCAATATTTATTGGATGGAGATAACTTTATTAAAACAATTATTTATCCTGTAATTTATGCCAGTGGAATTACACTTGCAGGTTTAATTATTTCTGATAGTTCGTTGACGAAAATTGAAAGAGACAGAATACTTGTAATTTATATTGTTGCCTTTTTCATCATCTTTTTCTGGGCTGCATTTGAACAAGCAGGTTCTTCATTGACATTTATTGCTGACAATCAAACAGATAGAACTTTTATGTTTGGATGGAAAATGCCAGCGTCAATGATTCAAGTTTTTAACGGTGTTTTCGTATTTGCATTCGCCTTACCATTCAGTATTTTATGGGATAAATTAAGAGCAAGTGGAAGAGAACCAATTTCGCCAGTGAAACAATCTATTGGATTGGCATTAATTGCGTTGAGTTATTTCATCATTGCATACAACGTAAAAGACCTTGGAAACAGTGGGCTATTAGGAATTAAATGGTTGATTTTATTGTACTTAATTCAAACTTTTGCTGAATTATGTTTGTCACCTATCGGATTGTCATTAGTAGGTAAATTATCGCCAAAACGTTTTGCTTCATTATTATTCGGAGTTTTCTTTTTATCAAATGCTGCAGGATACGCATTGGCAGGAACTTTAGGTTCTATTTTGCCAGCAACAGGAGAAAAATTTGTGAAAGCACAAGAATTAGGAATTGATTTGCAAGGAGTTTTAAATAAAACAATTGTTCCAACTGCTGACCAATTAAAATTATTAGATGAAAATCAAATAAGTGCGTCAAACCCAGTTTTTGCTAGTTTTGAAATTCATAACCTCTTTGAATTTTTTATGGTTTTTGTTGTCCTAACTGGATTAGCAGCCATAATATTATTTGCATTAACTCCGCTTTTGAAAAAAATGATGCACGGCGTTCGTTAATCAATAAAAATATTTTTATATCTTTCAAACCTACAAGGAATTCTTGTAGGTTTGTTTTTTAAATCAAATTACTATGTGGAAAAATCACCCAAAAGCTTTACCTTATTTGTTTTTGTCTGAAATGTGGGAACGTTTTGGCTATTATTTAATGATTGGAATTTTCA
>JBIPNF010000029.1:0-16488 GCA_044373885.1 Flavobacterium sp.
TTTTATATTTCCCAGAAGAAAATCACTGGGTTTTGAAACCACAAAATGCGCAGGTTTGGCAAAAAGAATTTTACAAATGGCTAAAAGAAACGTTGTAGAAAATACCATTTAAAAGCAAAACCACGGATTCTTTCCGTGGTTTATTTATTTAAAGCAATATGAATTAGATTCTAATGTTTTTTTGATTTAGCCGTTTCGCCACTTCCCTTACAAGATTCGCATTTTCTATAATCATAATCAAACCAAACAATTCCTACGCCATCGCATTTTTCACATTTTATATTTTTTTCACAACTCACAAAGGCGAATAACAAAGTTAGTAAAATTATAAATCGCAGTAATTTGAATTTTGAAATACCGTTTTGATTTTTCATTGTGTGACTGTATTTATCAAATGACCTAAATAGCTACTATTACCAATAGTTGAAAATCAAAAGCTACGAAATTCAATTCGTAGCTTTTGATTGAGGAATAAATACTACTTTTATTCTTTGATTATTTTTTTAGTGCTGATTAAATTGCTTTCAGCATCAAAAATTTTCACGAGATACACTCCAGTGCCGTTTAAAGTATTTAATGAAACTACATTTTGTTGTGAATTCATAACGCCATTTGAAACCTCTTGTCCCAATGTATTTACAATTGTATAATTCCACCCACTTACGCTTGAAATGTTGCCGCAATCAATCGTAATTTGGTCTTTAGCAGGGTTGGGATAAATGGCAATCTGATTGACCACTTCGGTTTGTGTGGTACCTAATGTAGTGTACAATCCTGTAATTTCAGCTTGTGTTAAAGCGCGGTTCCAGATACCGATGTCGTCGAGATTGCCAGTATAAAATTGACTTGAGCCTGAAATTGATGCTCCGAAATAATATAAACCATTATTAGGATCAACTAAAGGAACATTTGTAAAGTAAGATATTAATACTCCATTTAAAAATACATTTACATCATTAGATGAGTATGTATAAACTATATGGCTCCATTGAGACATCGGTACAGTGGTTGTGCTTATTAATTCCTGATAATTAGACGGAGCTAATATCCATTTAGTAAATGTTGGTCTAAGATTTTTTAAATACATTTCCCAATTAGAGATATTTGCATCAATGAAAGCTGAAATTTCTGTATTTAAATTAGTATTAAACCATAACGAGACTGAAAATTGATTTAAATTATTTCTTGTAGCAGAAACATAATTATTTATCCCATTAAAACTATATGCGGAATTTAAATTGCCAAGTCTATCACTAGTCAACGTTGCTCCTGTGACAACTCCATTATTTCCGTTTCCACTTTCGTCATTAGCATTCCCATTAAAAGGCCAATAGCCAACTAATCCATTGGTTGGAACATAAGAAGGCACTTGAGCCATTAGTACATTAATAGTAAAAAGACTTAATAAGAGTAATTGTTTTTTCATGATTTTTGTTTATTATGGTTATAATTAAATTTAATTCTAGTTATTATCTTATTAAAGAAAAGTGTGATTTAAAAATTTTTAAATTGCCATTTAGGCCTTGATATTCCACTGTAAACCAATAATCAGTTGAAGGAAGTTCCTTTCCATTATACATCCCGTCCCAACCTAATTCATACGGTTTAATTTGTTTAACTAATTTTCCGTATCTATCATAAATAAATATTTTTGGTTTCATAGAGTTTAATAAACCTATAATATTCCAATAGTCATTGTAGCTATCACCATTTGGAGAAAAGAAACGAGGATAGTTAATTACCATCACATTTTGTAATTTTAAATTTTGTGAACATCCATTTACATCTACCACTTTTACGGAATGCAATCCTGGATTTACATTTTGAAATATGTTGCTAGTTTGAAAACTTCCGGAATCCAATTGGTATAAATAGTTACCTGGATTTGTTGCAATTACTGTCACCGTTTGATTATCAGTAAAATCTCCTGAAACCAAATATTCAATACTTAGCAAAGTTGCTTCATTTATGTTAACATGAATTGTTTTTGGCAAAGCACATTCGCTAGCATTGGGCAGAAAAACATAATCACCACTACTATTATTACTAACAGTTGTTGGCGTCCAAGTTCCACCAATTCCATTTGGTGATGTATTAGATAAAATAGGGGAAAGTTGTCCATTGCAAAATGCTATATCAGAAAAATTTGGAACTCTCTTTGGAATTACATTTATTGTTGAAATTACTGGAATGATGGAAACACATTGACCAGAATTGGGCGTAAACAAATAATTTGAGTTTCCAACAATACTCGTATTTACAACTGATGGAGTCCAAGTGCCAATAATTGGAGTTATATTATTAGATACCAACGGCAAAAGTGGAGCAACCGAATTATTACACAATTGATTTGGGATTGATGCGAATACTGGAGTTATCAAAGGGTTTATCGTGATTAAAACTGAAAACCGCGCTTGGCTATTACAACCATTAATAGTTTGAGATGCAAAATAATTAGTTCCGTTAACCAAAGGTGTTGTTGATACTAGAGCTATTCCTCCCACTGCCGAAGAATACCATTTTACATCTACGCCTGTAACTACTAAATCGGCTATATTTGCTGAATCACAAAAAGATTGTGTTGCGGTTCCTGTTGGTGAAGAAGGATTATTTATTGATACTGTTACGGGTATTCTAGAGCTTTCGCAACCATTTAAAGTTTGAGATGCGTAATAAATTGACCCATTTACTAATGCGGTTGAAGGACTTAGTAAATTTCCGCCAATTGCGGTATCATACCATTTTATGTTGTTGCCTATACCAACTATGTCGGATATAAATGCATCACTGCAAAATGATTGTGTTGGGTTAAAAGTTGGAGGAATTGATTGCCCAACATTAATTGTAATACTTTTTCTGCAAGTCAATCCATTTGTAGTAACATCAACCCAATAAGTTGTTGTATTTGTTGGGTTTGGAATTATTGATGCTGTAGTTTCTCCTGTCGACCATAAATAGCTTGATGGATTTGTTGAAATAATAAAAGTCAATGCCCCACAATTATCCGCATAAGGATTATCAATAAATGTAAAATTTTGTGAAGTCGAATTTGAAACTAAGTTGTCATAATTGTAAATGTGGTTTAATTGGTAAACATCTGGAGTAGGTCTTATAAATAATGCATTCCATTTAATAAAGTTTGTTGGCGATGGACTAGAAGTATGTAAACCCCAGTATGCTGCATCTGTTTTTCCGCCAGGGTAATCGCAAAAGGTATCAAATTTACCAGAAATTTTCATAGAATAAACTTGACCGATAACTGTATTAACAACATGACTATACGGACCCATAAAAGTCATTGTAAATTGATCAACTATGCTTGCTACTCCATTTGTATTACTCGCTAGTAAATTGACTGAAGCACCAATACACACTAATGTTGATGATGCTGTGATTTCAGGGAAATCTGAACAGGTTTGAGAATGGACTGTTGAACAAAAAAACAAGAATGATATTAAAAAAATTTTGAGGCCCATTTTAAAGATTTTTGAAGCTTTATAAATACTAATTATTTTAATTTTAGAGATGAAGGTTGAGATTCACACAAATTTGCAGCTATAAGAATATTTGAAATTACTGAAATTCTTCTGTCAATACTTTGACCGTCATTTTTGTCGTAAAATTTCTTTGCTACAGTATACTCTATGGTCTTTTCATGTAGACCAGATTCACCCATTTTAGAATCTAGAGCATTACCGTTTTCTAGAGTAAAATTTTCTGATTTAGACAATAATTCTAATACAAATTCAAATATTGCTATTGGAAAAAATGTATCGACAGGCATTGCTCTTCGTTCTACATTTATCGCAACTATTTTTGAGTTTTTATAAATTGGATGTATTTCAAAACTATCGAAGTTTTCCCTTTTCCTTTTAAGTGGAACCTTAATTGTTTTTTGACCATTATTGCTATTTTCTTCAATAAATTTTGTTAGTTGTTCTCTATATTTACTCATTTTTTTAATTTAATTTTTTTTGCCAATAGTATAGTAAACTTCGAAACTAGCGTATAGTAATTTTATTTTTCATCATTATTTATTTACAATATCTTAAAATTATTATTTGTTCAAAAAAGTACTATATTCTTGTTGGTGTTTATAAATTTACCGAATGCAAAAAAGGCTTCATCAAACTTTTTTAAATTCACCCCGTTTAGTTCTTTTAAAAATCCCAAGTAAGTTTCAAAATAAAAAAGTTCTTTGTTTTTATTTGACATGCTTGCTGATATTTCAGAATATGGAAGTTCATGTATATAATTGTAAGCTCTGTTTATATGCTGATCGTATATTGGATAAGTATTTGGACTTATAATATGTAGCAAAAATATTTTCCAAACTGCTGACAAATCAATAAATTCATTTTGAAAATCCTTTACAGATCAATCATTATTTTCTTTAAATGAATTTATCATAGCTATTTTAGTTACAATTTTATCATCTAAAGATTTTTGCTTTTTATTACTTAGTTTCATTCCATTCTTCCAAATGAATAGTCGTTGGATGTCATCAATTTCATAAGATGTTTTTATAATTGTTTCGTTGTATAAATTTTCTAAAGGATAAAAATATAATTTAGACCAAAATTCAATAAATGACTTGATGTCAGTTTGTTTTTTTAGTTCAAGAATAGGAAAGGTTGTTGGCATAATTGAAAATTTTTGGTTATTAATTAATAGGTAATAGATAATACAGGATTTAAACTGTATGAGATATTAGCACTATTCATTAATATAATTCTATTATCATTGATTGATAAATTTCCTGGCAAACCATTAGTGCCTGAATGACAACCACCTCCAGGAATTGCTAAATTAACAAACCCTCCTGTACCTCCTGTACCTCCTGAAATTGCGGCTATAATATTTCCATTTAAATATAAGTTTGTGGTTTCTCCTGCTGTACCATTACCGCCATAACAAACTGTATTACATCCAGTTCCACATCCTGAACAAATAGCATTTGCTAAAGAAGACTGCCCAGGTTGAGGAGTATTTATACTAAAAATGTCCCCTGAATTAACATTTATTAATAGCAATTTTACATTAATTGTTTCACCACCAGATGCACCTCCAATGGAGCAATTATAAGAACTATTTATAAGTTGCGCTGAAGCACCACTACCACCAGTTACTCCTTGTAAATTAATAATCAATGAATATATTCCATTTGGAACTATAAAATTTTGATTGTTTGTAGCAGTAAAAGTTCCGTGATTTGTTAAACTAACTGAACTTGAATTAGACCCATTACAAACATACTTAGTCAAAGTACCGTTAACTTCACTAACATCTAAAATGCCATTATTGTTAGCATCTAAACCTACTTCTAACTTAGTTCCTCCGTTAGTACAATTAGCCCCAGCAATTTCTGTTGAGGTATTTACTAAAGTGTTTTTGCCATCTATACCATTGGTTCCATTAGGTCCTTGTAACCCTGTTGCTCCACTAACTCCCGTATTTCCTGTTAAACCTGTTGCTCCTGTCAATCCTTGGATACCTTGTAAGCCAGTTGCTCCCGTTAAACCTATCGATCCTTGAATACCTTGTGCTCCAGTAGCCCCAGTAGCACCAACAGCACCTGTTAATCCAATCGGTCCTTGTGAACCAGTTGCTCCTGTATTTCCTGTATTTCCTGTTAAACCTGTTGCTCCTGTCAATCCTTGAATACCTTGTGATCCAGTTGCTCCCGTTAAACCTATCGGTCCTTGAATACCTTGTGGTCCAGTAGCTCCAGTAGCACCAACAGCACCAGTATTTCCAGTTAATCCAATTGGTCCTTGTACACCAGTTGCTCCAGTTGCTCCAACAGCACCTGTTAATCCAGTCAATCCTTGAATTCCTTGTGGTCCTAAAACACCCGTTGCTCCGACAGCTCCCGTTGTACCTATCAATCCTTGTAATCCTTGAGGTCCAGTAGCTCCAGTATTTCCAGTTAAACCTATAAGTCCTTGAATTCCTTGTGGTCCTGTAGCGCCAGTTAGTCCAACAGCTCCAGTTAGTCCAATTAGTCCTTGTGCACCGGTAGCACCAGTTAAACCTGTCAACCCTTGAAATCCCTGTGGGCCTGTTGTACCAGTTGCTCCAACAGCTCCAGTATTTCCAGTTAATCCAATTGGTCCTTGAGCTCCAGTAGCTCCCATTAAACCTGTCAACCCTTGAATTCCTTGGGGGCCAGTTGCTCCTTGTATTCCTTGGGGGCCAACAGGACCAATGGGCCCAGGAGTTCCTGAATTAGCAGCATAGAAAGCATAAGGAACATAAGTGAAGGGTTGGTTGCTAATTTCTATAAAATTACTACAAGCTCCTACTACATCTACTTCTACAACTAGATTTTTTGGGTTTCCATCCCAAGTAAGTGCTGCAAAATTTACGGCTGTTCCTCCAGTTCTTATTCCTGTTCCGATAATTACATTCACCATTCCAAATTCATCTGTGGTGGCGATAATAGTTTCTTGATATTCGACAATTGAAACTGGTTTAGTAATTTTAAATCGCAAACAGATGGTTTGATTCACCAATGGCGATCTTGAATTATCAGCCCCTGGAAGTTCTTCTCCTTTTGGATTTAATATTACAGCTTGATAGGTAATGCCATTTTGAGCGTTGCTAAAGAGCGAAAAAAGCAGTAGTGTTAAAAGGTATATTTTTTTCATTTTCGTTATTATTTAATGGCATAATGCACGCCAAATTGAAGTTGATTAGTATTGAATGATAATTTCTGGTCCGTTGAATTGGATAAATTGAATCCTTTGCAATAGCTGTACCCAAGGCTAATAAATCCAGAAGCTGAAAGGTTGTATTTAACCTGCACTCCAAGCGAAGGTGTAACCAACAATCCCGAAAATTCTTTTTCTTGAGTCAAATCATTATAAGTACCATTGATGGTTTGTTTTCCGCTAATGATAGTTCCCATATTCAAACCAAATTTTGGCAGTATGTCAAAATCTCCTCTATCTAATATTGAATAAGTAAATCCACCTTGTGCTCCCAGATATTGCGTGTTCCAAGTGTAGCTATTCACAGAATTTCCTCCTACATTATTGTATTCATTTAATGCTAATCCTACAGAATAAGCAAATTTTTCATTTTGCAATGGTTTAATATATCCTAATTCAAAGAAATTTCCAGTTCCACTCTTCAGATTGGGATTGGAAGCTCCGCTTGAATTTTTATAATCATAAGTTGTAAAGTTTTTACCTGCAGAGAAATAGACCTCCTGCGAATGAACGCTTTGAAGCGAACACATGATAACAATTAAAATCAGTAGTTTTTTCATTATTGTTTTAAGATTTGTGAATAATAGGTATAATTATGAGCTGTTAAGCGAACTAAATAGTTGCTTGAAGCTAATTGTGGTAGCTCCACTGTTAAAACTGAATCTGTAGCTCTTTTTTTATCTTGGAATATCAATCTTCCACGAACATCAAAAACAGCAATTTCTATAGTTTCCTTTATTGGTTGTGAGAATTGAAAGTTGACTGTTGTAATAAATGGATTGGGATAAGTGGTGGTTACGATGTTTACAGCAGTATTGCTCTTCACATATTTTGCCCAATGACTTTGCTGAAAACCTTGACCTACAGTAACTCCATTGGTGTGATTACCAATTGCACTTTGTTGACCAATAGTTTGACTCACCAACATCCCATTGCTAAGAATCGTACTTTTCCCCTGAGAGGAAAGCATTTGGTGGTGGAGATGTTGCGCTGTTGCGGTATTAAATAGTATTAAAAAAGTAAAACAAATTTTAAGCATAAAGATTAAATTATTGTTGAAATGATAGAAAAAACGAATCATTTGCTTCTTCATAAATTTTCTTTTAGTGATTGTCAGTAGATAATAATTGCTAACAAATTGTGTGTAGTAAAATTCTTAATTTACAGGTTTGAAGTTTTAAAAATCGTTGGAAAACGTATTTTCCACTAAATTTATAAATATAAATCGCTGTAAAACAATAAATTGTAAAAAACAAAAAAACACCCGAATTGGGTGTTTTAATGGCACTAAAAAATTTAATTTTTAAATGGTTTAAACCATTTTCAGCAGATTATACAACAATAGAATATCTTTAATTCGTTTGTCATCTGAGTTTTTGCGTTCTAATAGTAATTTTTTTTCTTCAATTCCCGTGATTTTTGAAACTTTTGCCAATAATCCATCAACGGCTTGTTCCCGTCTTTTTACGGTTGCCGAAATGGTTTCAGCATTTCCGTTATTCTCAAATAATTGATTGAGATTGTTTAGTGATACAAATTGGTTGTTTTGTTCCAAAAGAAAGCGTAATAATCGTTTTTCTTGCTCTTCAAAAATAGCAATCGGTTTTCCCTTATAAAAAAACAAGTCCTTTTGTTGATTGTAAATAATCCCATTAAAAGGTTTCAATTTATTTTTAATTTTTTTTCTGAAAATAAATAAAAGAAAAATAAATAAAAGAAAAATTATGGAGAACAGTAAAAAAGTGAATGAATGTTCATTAGGCAAAGGCGCAATAAATACTGATGATGAAAGTTGTTTTCCTCTTATAGCATTAATGGGCATAATTGCGAAATATTTTGTTTTTTTTACATCATTAAAGAGTATGCAAACAATTTTATCAACTTCAATATAATTAGAGAAAAACTTTGAGAAAAATTTCAATTCAAATTTTTTAATACTATTATTATTAGGGTCAATTTCATTAATTTCATCCGTAATAATGTATGTTTTTCCTTGACTGCTAGAAAATAACCGATACCATAAATAATTTGATTTTGATAACCCATTTACTTCCCCCTCATTGCTCCATTTCATTGTAGGCAAATGAAGTTTCCAAATGGTATTGCCTAATTCTTTATTACATTGATTTTTGTTTACATCTTTTGTATTACCTCCAAAAATATATAAATTATTATTAATTAAATAACTAAAAGCCCCTTCTCTAGTTTCCATAGGTGCCTCGCTAAATGTTCTTACTTCTATCCATTCACGGGTTTGAAAATCGTATTTGGTTAATATGTTTTTAAATGTAAATAGTCCGTAACCGCCATAAAAGTATATCTCATTATTATAAACAAACCGTACGGCGCCAAATTGGTTTCTGTGTAAAAAAGAGTTGTCAATCCTTACAATAGAGTCGTTTCTATATTCTAATACTGGCCCGCAACCTTCATGAACCAAGTAGGTTTTGGTACCAATATTGAAAAACTTGTATTCTTGGAGTTTAGCAGGATATTCGGTATGTTTAAAGGCGATTTTTTTCATAGCAAACCCTTTGTAAACCAAAGAATCGTTTACAATTAAAACGGGTTGCTTGGTTTTGGCTTCTCGAAACAATAGGAATTCACCATTGAATTCTAGTTTTTGGGCGCTGCTAATAATTGGTAGCAACCAAAGAAATAAAAGAAAAACAACGTTTTTTATAGACATATTTAAGGACAAAAAATAAATTAAATAATTTGTTTATACAATGTGAAAGTAGTATAATTTTCTTAATAAAAAAATTTAGGAAATGAATTTGGTGTTTTATAAAATGATTTATAAAGCGCCTGCAAAATGTTCGTTTAATTATTACAATTCGCTTCGTACCTTTGCAATTCAGAACTTGAAAACAAAAAATGAATTTTACCTATCCAAAAGCAGAAAAGCTAAAAAGCAAAACCACGATCGATTTACTTTTTTCGAAAGGAAAATCCGTTGCTAAATATCCCTTGCGATTGGTTTATATTGCTGGAGATTTTGGTGAAAATACGCCTATAAAAATGGGGGTTTCTGTTTCCAAAAAACACTTTAAAAATGCGGTTGACAGAAATTATTTCAAGCGCGTTCTTCGTGAAACCTATCGCCTGAACAAGCATTTGTTATTGGATCATTTAGGACAGCCTTATGCGTTTATGTTTTTATACCAAACAAAAGACCGCCTTTCTTATGAAGAAATCAACAAAAAAACGATTCAATTGTTTGAGAAGTTTTTAGTAGCAATAAAAAGCGAAAAAGTATAGAAAGCTCATAAACCCATTAATTATGACTATTTTATCATTGCCATTTAAAGTTAATTCGTATTTTCGTTTGCAATTAATTTTAAAGTCAAAAAATGCACTCTTTTCTTAAAAAACGATATATATTTCCCATAATTGCTAGTGGTTTATTCTTTATTGGCGCTAGCTTCAAGGAAGATTTTTTTGAAGTTGCCAAACAAATAGAAATCTTTACAACCTTATTCAAAGCGGTAAACAGCAATTATGTAGACGACACCAATCCTGGAGAATTAATGGACAAAGCCATCAAAAGCATGTTGGCCGATTTAGATCCCTATACCAATTATTTTAACGAGCAAGATGTTGTAAAATTCAAAATCAACAACACGGGCGAATACACTGGAATTGGCGCCGTTATTACTAGAAAAGAAGCAAAACTAATCGTTAAAGAAGTATATAAAAATTATCCTGCGGACAAAGCAGGGCTAAAAGGAGGGGATGAAATTATCCAAATTGGAGACATCCTTCTTACCGATTTCAAAGAAGATGCAAGTCAATTGTTGAAAGGTGGAAAAAATGCTACAGTCGAAATAAAATTCAATCGCCAAGGCAAAACACTCTCTGCCCAATTGGTTTTGGAAGAAGTAGATTTGAAAGCGGTTCCTTTCTTTGGAAAAATCGACGGTAATACGGGCTACATTGTGCTGAATCAATTTACAAATAAAGCTTCCGCACAAGTTAAAGAAGCATTAGAACAATTGAAAAGAGAAGGAGCCGAAAAAATCATTTTAGATTTGAGAGGAAATCCAGGCGGACTATTAAATGAAGCGGTTAATATCTGTAACTTTTTTGTTCCTAAAGACGAAATTATAGTTACAACAAAGTCAAAAATTGAGAAACATAACATCATATTTAAAACAAATCGCGAGCCTATAGACACTGAAATTCCACTAGTTGTTATTGTAGATGGAAAAAGTGCTTCGGCTTCAGAAATTGTTGCTGGTGCCTTGCAAGATTTAGATCGAGCAGTGATAATTGGAAGCAGGAGTTTCGGGAAAGGATTGGTACAGCGTCCAGTTGATTTGTGTTATGGAACTCAAATTAAAATCACAATTTCTCGTTATTACACACCTTCTGGTCGCTGTATTCAAGCTTTAGATTATTCTAATAAAGACAAAGACGGTAAGGCAATTCGAACAGCGTCAACTGATTATAATGCTTTTAAAACACGCAAAGGGCGAACGGTTTATGATGGAGGTGGAATTCTTCCCGATGTAATTCTAGACGAAACAAAACTTAGTAACATTTCAGACGCGTTGGTTAAAAATGATGGGGTTTTCAATTTTGTAACCGATTATTATTACAAAAATCCGAATTTAGGAACTACAATTCCAACCGTTACTGATGTTGACTTTTTAGCTTTTAAAGCGTTTTTAAAGACAGAAAAATTTTCATTTGACACAGAAACCGAGTTGGCATTAAAAAAGACATTAGCAACAGCTAAAAAGGAAAAATTAGATGCTTCAATAGCTGTTGAATACCAGCAGTTGCTTTCTGCGCTGCAAAAAAGCGAAGAAAATCAGTTGAATCAAAATCAAAAGGAAATTAAAAATCTGATTTTGGATGAAATCATTAAACGCTACCAATACAAAGAAGGATTGTATTTGTATTACACCAAAAACAATTCTGAAATTAAAAAAGCTACGGGAATATTAAATAATCCTTCAGAATACAGTACTATATTAAAAATGTAATTATGCGCTTTTTGAAATTTTTACCTTTATTATTTTGCGGATTACTCTATGCTCAAGAAGAAGTGGTGCAATCTGTATATTTTGAATTCGACAAATTCAACTTGGAAGAAAAACAAGGAAAAGCGGTTGTGGATTATATTCAAAAAACGGATTCTACCCGAATCGCTTCCATACAAATATTTGGTTATACGGATGATGTTGGAAAAGATGCCTACAATTTTAAGTTGTCGTCCAACCGAGCCAATACCATCAAGGAAATGCTTTTGAGTAACGGAATAAAAAACAAAATCATCGTTACCATTGAAGGCAAGGGGCGTATTCTAATTGATGATGATATGGTTGAAAATTTGCCCGAAAAACGATCCAAAAATCGCAGAGTTGATGTTGTTTTAAATTTAAAAGAACTTCCCAAAATTGAACTTCCTGGTTTTTATAATTCCATCCAAAAGAAACAAATTGTTGGAGACCATATTTATCTCGATAACCTATTATTTGAAAGAGGAAGCAGTAAATTAGAGTTTAAAGCCAAAACACAGTTGGATAAAATTGCTCGGGAATTGATGAAATATAAAACCCTTCAATTTGAAATTCAAGGGCATGTTTGTTGTACACCAGACTATCAAAAAGAGGCTATCGACAGAGATACTAGAAAAAGAGAACTTTCAATAAATAGAGCGGGTTCAGTATATAAATACTTGCTTTTTAAACGAATTACTAAAAACAGAATGACTTTTAAAGGCTATGGAAATACCGTTCCGCTAGGTAAAGGCTCAGAATACGACAGACGAGTTGAGCTTTTAATCACAAAAATCTAAACGGATATTTTCATTTCTATGTGTGGAATATCATCTTCTAAATACATTGCTGAAGTTTGAATAAATCCATGCGATTCATAAAATTTTTTTAGATACAACTGGGCAGAAATAGTAATATTATCTTCGTTGTAATGCCTTTTAATTCCTGCTATTCCTTGTGCTATCAATTCGTGACCAAAGTTTTTATCTCGGTAGTTTTCATCAACAACAACCCTACCTATAGAAGAACAATCAAAATAATCTCCTGCTTTAAACAGTCTTGAATAGGCAATTATTTTTCCTTCAAATTCCCCGAAAAGATGCAACGCTTTTTGATCTTTGTTGTCTAAATCTTGATAAACACAGTTTTGCTCTACCACAAAAATCTCGGAACGCAACCGTAATATTTGATATAATTCGACAACAGAAAGTGCATCAAATTTTTTTGTAATCCACTGAATTGGCATAGTTTTTATTTATTTTTTATGAATTTCACAGATTTTATTATCGCTTCTAATTCAAACATTAAGTCTCTTTTTTTCTTAGATGGCGCATAACAAAATCCTTCCAAAACCAACATTCTTCGGTTTTTATAATCTGTAATACAGTAATTTATAAATGGCCCCGACATAAAATCGTTTTTCATTTCCCAAGTTCCTTTTGTTTCGTAAGTAGTTCTTCCTTCTAATTTTTTGTAGAAAAAATAAGGGGAATAGGCTTGCTCAGTAATCATTTTAGAATGTCTTTCTGTTCCATGTATGTAAAGGGAGCCTATAGAATCTCGCATTCTTATAATGTTGTTCATCACATTCGAATTGCGATAACTTTTGATGTTTTTTATTGGCACTTGGTAAATTAAAATACTTGTACTACCGCCAGTTATTTCTTTTTTGAACCAAATAAATTTCTTCCGAGTCAAAACACTATTGTAGCCTTTTGGAATGTTCAATGCAATTTTAAACTTCTTTTTAATGCGCTCGGTTTTAAGCAACGCGGTGTCATTAATTCTTTGGTTTTCGGCAATTTCTGTTTGCCTCATAATCTGAATTATCTCGGGAGAATGTTTTTCAATAGTATCTATTATTTCTATCGTGTTTCGTCCTGAAACATAGAAAATATTTTGAGGGGATGCGAACTCATTTTTCTTGATTTCAAAGCGACTAACGGCTTCTTTTTTAATCACAATGCTGTTTCTGCTATTTACCACATAGCCTTCTAAAAATTTTATAGGATATTGATTTATAGTGAATTGGGGTTCTTCTTGAGGAAGTCCAATAACCGAGGAAGCGAATTTATTTCGGACGCTGTCGCCAATTTCGCCTTTCCATAATTGATCGTCTATAAGTACAGAAATAGTATTGATTTCGCCAGTAGTTTTTTCGGTGGTGGTGTCTTTTTTGGTATTACAAGAAAGAAAAAAAACGACCGTTAAAAGTAAAAAAAAATGGACTTTATTCATAATGTATAAATGAATTAAAGTCCAAATTTAAGTAAAGATATTGTATTATCCGTTAATTTTTAGTTTCATTCCCGGTTTAAGATTTTCATTGCTAATGCCATTCCATTTTTTAATATCTAGAATCGTAATTCCAGGGAATTTTTTGGCGATTTTATAAAGCGAATCCCCTTTTTGAACATAATAATGCTCTTGATTTTTAGCTGCTTTTGAAGATATTTTGTCTTTCTTAGCGACTTTTTCAAGAACAATGATTTCCGTTTTCGAAACTATTATGCTACTTCCCAATTGGATACTATTATCAACTAAGTTGTTCCATGATTTGATATCGTCTACTGAAACCTTATATTTTTTAGCAATGTTTCCAATATTATCGCCTTTCAGAACAACATACTCTTGTGTTTTAAATTCCTTCTTAACGGCAACTTGTTCTTCTGGATTTTCACTTTCATTTGCGATTTTAAGTTGAAATCCAAGTTGGACATTTACATCCAATAAGTTATTCCATTGTTTTAAATCTTCAATGGTAACTCCATATTTTTTTGCAATATTTCCAAGATTGTCCCCTTTTTGAACTACGTAATATTCAGGCGTTTTTGATGCTTCCGAAGTGTTGTTTTTATCTGATTTAACTTCGTTTGAAACCACTGCTTCGTTTTTAGTTTCAAATGGTTTTTTATCCGATTTAATTTCTTTTCTAACTTTAGAAACAACTCTTTCGGTTGTCATTATTTTTAAGAATTTCCCAGAAGAAATGGTGTTCTTTTTTAACTTGTTCCATTCTTTAATGTCTGAAACGGAAACATCGTATTTAGCGGCAATCGAACCTAAATTATCTCCTTTTCTAACCTTGTGGTTTTTTGTGGTTTTTACAAATGACACCACTTGTTCTTCTGTGTATTTCTTATCTGAAACAGTATTATTTACAGCAACAACAGCAGAGTCAACCTTACTTTCAGCAGCTTTTGTTTCCCCTTTTTTAGGAGTCACCGCAACGCTTTCGTAGCTGTATATTTTCAGAATTCTGCCTTTTGGTGCTTTACTGCTTGTGAGTTTGTTCCACTTTTTTAAATCCGACATTGCAACGCCAAATTTACCTGCAATTTCGCTCAAGCGATCACCACGCTTTACTTTGTAATATCTCGTTTTAGAAACAACTGTTCGTTCTGAATCCGAGTTTAAACTATCCCGAACCGCGATAGCTCTGCTTTCATAAGGGCGTTCTCTTTTGCTAGCTTCATATCGCGCATAAGCATAAATTTTATCTTCATTAGAAGTGTAAATCGCCACTTTATCATTCGGCAATCTCAAGAAATGATTTACGCCAGCAATAAAAGGAATTACATCCCTTTTATAAGAAGGATTCAACAACTGCAATTGTGAAATTGGAATGTTCAATAAATCAGAAATTTGCTTGAAAGAAATTTGCTGCTTGATCATTATTGTATCCGTCGCAAAATGCTTAATTACAGCACGATTGGGAACAATTCCGTGCGCTGTGTGGTACTCGTAAATGTACATTGTAGCCAAAAATGCCGGTACATATCCCTGCGTTTCTTTGGGTAAAAATTTTCTAATATTCCAGAAATTTTGTTGTCCTCCAGAACGGCGAATTGCTTTGGCAACATTTCCAGGGCCTGAATTATAAGATGCCAAAACCAAATCCCAATCGCCAAAAATTTTATACATATTCGACATGTACAACGCCGCCGCATCACTCGCTTTCAAAGGATCACTTCTGTCGTCTACATACGTATTAATATTTAAATTGTATTGTTTTCCAGTTTGAAACATGAATTGCCAAAGTCCTGTTGCGCCCACTCTTGAAACCGCTTTTGGGTTCAATGCCGATTCTACAACTGCCAAATATTTAATTTCCAAAGGCACGTTTTGTCGCGCCATAGCTTCTTCAAACATTGGGAAATAATATTCAGAAATGGCCATCAATCTTTCGAATGATTTTTTTCTGTTTTTTAGAAAAGATTTAATGATGTTTTCAAGACCTTGATTGTATTCTATGTTGAATGGTGATTTCGCATCCATTGCCGCAAGTCTTGATTTTAGTAAGGCTGTTGGTAATTCAAAGTCAACTTTTTCGTCAATATTGATGTTTTTAATGTCAACAGAAAGGTCGTTGTACAAATCCAAATTCGACAATTCTTTCATCCACAAGCTATCCACACAAGAGGCGATATTATCATGGACAAATGTCGATTTTATAGAATCTAAATAAGTATTTCTAGTTTCCTTTTTTAAATTCCAAATCGGATCTTGAGCAAAGGTATTTAGGGATAAAAGTAGAAAAAGGCTAAGGGTCGTATTTCGTATATTCATAAATATTAATGTCAAAATGCTACAATTCAATTCATTACGTGTTTTACAAATCTAAACATTATAAAACGTAAACTATCAAAATTTAGTGTTAAAACTGTCTTTTAATCTAAGATTGCTGCAACTCCTGGCAAAATTCTTCCTTCTAACATTTCAAGCATTGCCCCGCCACCAGTAGAAACATAGCTCATTTTGTCTTCTAA
>JBIPNF010000191.1:0-4902 GCA_044373885.1 Flavobacterium sp.
ATAGAACAATTCACAGTTGGAAACGATAGAGAATTGGATTTAGTTTTGGCTAAATACGACGCAATTGGTTCCATTGCTCACGCAAAAATGTTAGCTGAAATTGGGCTTTTATCACCTGCTGAAGCTGTTGCCCTAGTTGGTGCTTTGAACGAAATACTTCTTGATATTGCCGAGGGTAATTTTGTAATTGAAAACAGTTTCGAGGATGTACATTCCAAAGTGGAGTATTTGCTAACGGAAAAATTAGGTGATACAGGAAAAAAAATCCATACTGCACGTTCTAGAAATGACCAAGTTCTAGTTGATGTGAATTTGTATTTAAAAGAAGTTGTAATAGGATTTAAAGAGCAGGTAAAAGCCCTTTTTGATTTGCTTATGGCTTCAGCCGAAAAGCATCAAAACATATTGTTACCAGGTTATACGCACCTTCAAATTGCGATGCCGTCGTCGTTTGGAATGTGGTTTTCTGCGTATGCGGAAACTTTGATTGACGATATTAGCATTCTTAATGCAGCTTTGAAAGTAGTTGATCAAAACCCATTGGGTTCGGCAGCTGGGTATGGGAGTTCTTTTCCAATAAACCGAACGTTCACCACTCAAGAATTGGGATTTGAAACTTTAAAATTCAATGCGGTTGCAGCACAAATGAGTCGTGGAAAATCAGAAAAAACAGTTGCTTTTGCCATGAGTAGCGTAGCGGCAACAGTGTCTAAATTTTCAATGGATGTGTGTTTATATATGAGCCAGAATTTTGATTTTATCAGTTTACCATCACATTTAACAACGGGTTCTAGTATTATGCCTCACAAAAAAAACCCTGATGTTTTTGAATTAATTCGCGGGAAATGCAACAAAATACAAGCGTTGCCGTATGAGATTACGTTGATAACCAATAACCTTCCGAGTGGGTACCACCGTGATTTACAGCTTTTGAAAGAAGGCTTGTTTCCGGCAATTGAAAACCTTAAAGCGTGTTTAGATATTGCTATTTTTGCTATTAAAAATATTAAAGTAAAAGAGCATATTTTGGAAGATAAAAAATACGATTACCTCTTTACTGTGGATGCTTTGAATGAGTTGGTAGTTGCCGGAATTCCTTTTAGAGACGCCTATAAAACAGTTGCTGAACAACTAGAAAACGGTACTTTTCAATCACCAAAAGCTACGATTCACACTCACGAGGGAAGTATTAATAACTTGTGTTTGGAAGAAATTAAGTTGAAGATGAAAAGCGCTTTTTGATTCATTAAAGCGCTAATTTATTTTTAATTTTTGCTAAGTTGTATTAATTTTTTGCTTGCAAAACTTTATTAGGATCAAACCCAAAAAGGCGGTGTTTTTTAATGATTTCACTAATTCCTTGTGGTAACATATCTTCCCAACCGGATTTTCCGTTGCTAATCATTTTCAAGACTTCACGAGAGAAAACCTCTAAATTTTGAGGGTCAAAATCTTCAATATCAATTACTTTTCCATTGAATTTAAAGAATTTATACAACTCTTTCATTCTTGGATGTACTTTTAAATTATCAGAAGTTATGATTTCCCCATTTTCCCCAAGCATTGGGTATAAAAACACTTTTAAATCACGATAAAATAGTTTTCCGAAGGCTTCTAATATACCACCACTCAAATGGCGATAGTATTTTTCATCGAAAATATCAATTAAATTATTTACGCCCATTGCCAATCCCATTCGGGCTTTGGTATAATTAGAGAAATATTCAACTACTCGATAATATTCCTGAAAGTTCGAAATCATTACGGTTTGTCCTAACGAACACAATAATTCTGCTCGATCCATAAAATCGCGTTCATCAATTTCACCGTCGGAGCGTAAATTAGAAAGCGTTATTTCAAATATCACCAAAGTATTTTCTTTGTCGACTTTATTTTCGTTAAGGAACATTTTTAAAGAATGCTCGTACATGTCCATATTTACTTTCGTAACGGGACGAAAACTTCCTCTGAATGCCAAGATATTTTTTTTGTAAAGAATGGCTGCTGGTAAAATATTATTCCCATTTGGATCGAACATTACCGCGTCCGTCATCCCGTTTTTTACCAATTGTAAACTCATCAATCGGTTGTCTACATTAGCAAAGCGAGGTCCAGAAAAGTTAATAGTATCAATTTCTAATTGGTCTTTATCTAAATGATCGTATAAATAGCGAAGTAATTTTTTAGGGTCGTTGTATTTATAATAGGCACCATAAATTAAATTTACGCCCAAAACTCCTAAGGTTTCCTGTTGCAGTTTCGCATCAGTTTCCTTAAATCGTATGTGAATAATAATTTCATTAATGTCTTCATCGGGTTCAATTTGGTATCGAATTCCAACCCAACCGTGACCTTTGAATTGTTTAGCAAAATCGATTGTTGCCACGGTATTGGCGTAGCTAAAAAACATTTTATTGGGATGTTTTTCACGACTTAAACGCTTTTCAATCAAGTCGTATTCGTGAGACAACATCTTTTTTAGGCGACTTTCTGTAACATATCTGCCATCACCCTCATCGCCATAAATGGCATCACTAAAATCTTTATCGTAGGCTGACATTGCTTTTGCAATTGTTCCTGAAGAACCTCCAGATCTAAAAAAATGCCTTACAGTTTCTTGACCAGCTCCAATTTCAGCAAAAGTACCATAGATATTTTCGTTCAAATTAATACGTAGCGCTTTGTCTTTTATTGATGGGATTTGTTCGATGACTTTGTCACCTTTTAATTTTATTTCTGTATCCATTTTGTGATTTGCAATAAACTTGTTTACAAAGTTAACAAAATAGGGCTTTAATAAAAGATAATTAATCTTATTTTTGTAAAAAAGAAATTCTTTGAAAGTATATTTTTTAGGAACCGGCACGTCTCAAGGAATTCCAGTTATTGGAAGCAATCATTCTGTATGCCAAAGTGCGAACCCTAAAGACAAGAGGTTACGTGTTTCTATATGGATTTCTTGGGAAGAATTTTCTTTAGTAATTGATTGTGGACCCGATTTTAGACAACAAATGCTAACGTCGAAATGTACCAAAGTGGAAGCTATTTTATATACTCACGAACATGCCGATCACACGGCTGGAATGGATGATATTCGCCCTTTTAATTTTAAACAAGGAAATATTCCAATTTATGCGCACCAACGCGTTCTAGAAAATCTCAAAAAAAGATTCGATTATATTTTTGAAACAGAAAATAAATATCCTGGCGCTCCAACAGTTTCTCCAATTGAAATTATTAATAATCAACCTCTTGTTTTAGGTGGAAAAAAAGTAATTCCAATAAATGTAATGCACGGAAATTTACAAGTTTTTGGTTATAGAATTGATAATTTCGCATACCTAACCGACGTTAAAACTATAGAAAGATCAGAACTTGAAAAATTGACAAACTTGGATGTTTTGGTGGTAAATGCCTTACGGGAAGAGCCGCATAATACGCATTTTAATTTGCAAGAAGCATTAGATTTCATCGCTTTGGTGCAACCTAAAAAAACCTATTTGACCCATATAAGTCATCTCTTAGGTTTTCACAATGAAGTACAACAAAAACTTCCAAAAAACGTTTACTTAGCTTACGATAATTTAGAAATTAATATTTAAAAAATGAAACAATCCTTTTTACTTTACCTTTTTATTCTTGCTTTGGTTTTTAATGTTTTCACTTATGCCTATTACTCAAAAGAAGTGGCTTTTCAGAAAGAACAGTTAGATAAATTGACTAAAAAATATCAAGAAAAAGAATTAAAATTTAACGAAAATAGTGTTGATGCAAACTATTTTTCGTTAGAAAATAACGAGAAAGCACAAAATTATTTTTACTCTGATGTACCAGAAAAAAATATCGATTACGTAACATTAATTCCATTACTAAAAGATAAATTAATGGATTTTAATGATAATCCGAATGGAAATCCATATACAGGACAAGAAAAATTAGGAGCTAATAAGTTTATTATCAACAAAATAAAAGTGCTAAACCACCGCTGGATAATTGCTGATTATAGCGACGGCGAATACTGGGGCGAAGTTTTATTGAAGTATTTTGTAAACGAAGACAAAAGCATTTCTTTTGAAGTCAATCAATCTATATTGTACCAAAAATAGTAAGTATTTTTTTTTAGCCACAGATTCGCAGATTTTTATATTATTTTAAATCCGTGAATCTGCGGCTAATTTTCTCAGATTGGCAATTAAACCTTGCAGACTTTAAGTCGATTGTGGTTTATTTTTCTAACAACCAGCTTTTTAAGTCATAAAAATTCTGAGGGGAAACTCCATGACCAATTGGGTATTCTTTATAGGTAATTTCAATTCCTAAGCTTTCTAAAATTGCGGGCGATTTACGTGCCCAATCTACAGGAATTACCTGATCTGCAGTTCCGTGGGAAGCAAATATTTTCAAATTGCTAAAATCATTATTCTGGTAATTTTCTTTAATGATATCTAAGTTCAAATAACCACTCATTGCAGCCACTTTTTGAACTTTTTCAGGATAAGAAAGCGCTATTGAATAACTCAAAATGGAGCCTTGGCTAAATCCAATTAGCGCAATATCGGAAGCGTCAATTGGATAAGTAGCAAGTAATTCGTCAATGAAATTTACCACTAAATCTCTTGAAACAACAGCTTGGTCATGGTCTGAAAATTTATTTTGGTCAGCATCAAAGTTGATGGCGTACCAAGCATAACTTCCGTATTGTAAATCATAAGGTGCCCTTGCCGAAACCACATAATATTCATCGGGAAGTTCTGAAACAAAGGAAAATAAGTCTTCCTCATTGCTTCCATATCCGTGTAATAGCAACAATAGTGGGTTTTTGTCTTCTTTTATTTTTGGTTCACGTATTTGATAAACTAATGATAAGTCCATATTTAAGAGATGCTTTTAAGCCATTTTTGA
>JBIPNF010000030.1:0-16368 GCA_044373885.1 Flavobacterium sp.
CTTTATTGAACGACCCCGAATTAATTCTTGCCGATGAACCAACAGGGAACCTTGATCCTCAGACAAGTATAGAGGTTTTGGAAGTATTACGGAAAATTAATGCTAATGGAAAAACAGTAATTATGGCAACTCATGATTATGCACTTTTGATGAAATTCCCATCCAAAACTTTAAAATGTGAAGACGAATCCATTTTTGAAGTGGTTCAAAAAGCGGTATAATGCTTTCTATTCTTATTCCAACATACAATTATGAAGTATATGAGCTAGTAAAAGTTCTAAATAAACAAGCTCAAGATGCTAAAATTGAATTTGAAATAATTGTTTTGGATGATGGATCTCAAAAATTTCAAATCGAGAATAACAAAATAAATGAATTTCAGTTTTGCACTTACGAAATTCTTAAAGTCAATATTGGAAGAAGTGCTATTCGAAATTTATTAGCAAAAAAAGCGGCTTTTGAAAATTTGCTTTTCCTTGATTCAGATACTATTCCAATTGATACTAATTTCATTTCCAATTATTTACTTCAAATAACTACATCAGAAAAAATTGTTTCTGGCGGTATTTTATATCCTGAATTAAAACCAAAAGAATCCCAATCATTGCGTTGGAAATACGGAAATTCTAGAGAAGCATTATTAGCAAAAGTTCGAAATGAAAGTCCTTATTTACGACTTCTGACTTTGAATTTTATGATAAAAAAATCCGTTTTTAAAAAAGTAAGTTTCAATGAAACGATACCGAACTTAAGACATGAAGACACGTTGTTTTCATATAATCTAAAACAACAAAACATTTGTGTAGAACATTTCGATAATCCTGTTTATCACCTTGGTTTAGATGATTTTGAAGTTGCAATAAACAAAGAAAATGAATCGTTAATTGCTTTAAAATTTCTTGTTGAAAATCAACTTGTTCCTTACGATTATATTAGTTTGTCAAAATTATTTTATGCTTTGAAGAAAATGCAATTGGTGTTTTTATTGAAAGAATTTTACAAAACAGCAAAACCTTTTTTACTGAAAAATTTAGCTAGTAAAAATCCTTCGTTATTTATTTTCGATCTATATCGTTTGGGATATTTTGGTAGTTTGTATTAAACTACTTCTCCTTTCAAAACCGAATTCCATTGTTCCATTATTGCTTCTATTTGATATTTATTGACTGAAATTTTGGCTTTATTTCCCATATCAATTCGTAGATTTTCATTTTTAATCAACATTTCTAATTTTTGAATAAATTGATTTTCATTTCCATCTTCAACTAAAAAACCATTTTGATTGTTTTCAATAATACTTCTTGGGCCACAAGGACAATCATAAGCAATACAAGGCAATCCCGAAGCCATTGCTTCGATGAGCACCATTCCGAAACCCTCAAATCGGGAAGTCATCAAATAAATTGATGCTTCTAAATATTTTTCATTAATATTTTTAACAGGATCATAAAAAGTGATGTTTTTATCAATATTTAGTTTTTTAGCTAATGCGAGAATGTCAAAATCGGGATTTGATTTACCATAAATTGTAAGGTTCCAATCAGGGTGTTTTACAATGACTTTTTTCCAAATATCAAGCAATCGATCAAATCCTTTTTCATAGGCATGACGGCCAACAGCAATTACTTTTTTCTGAGATAGATCTGCAACATTATCAGTTGAAAACCATAATGGATTTGGTATTACAATACTGTTTTTTACTTTCCATTCTTTAATACTTTCTGGGGTTTCTACAATAAATTCGTTGAATTTAGAAGCGCCAAATCTATTGAACCAAAGATTTAAATTAGAAATCCAATTAAAAATAAAGATGGTCTTTTTAGGGCTTTGTTGGACATAAATCGAATTATGGCATTCGTATATAATACGTTTGTTTTTTGCAATGAAAGAAACAAGATAAGCCTTGTAAATACTATCAACTATAACTATTGTTTCCGGATTTTCTGATGCAATTATGTTCTTTATTTCTTTGATGTATTTAAAAAAAAATTGAAGCCTGCTTCCGCTTAAATCAAGATCAAACAACTTAATTTCTTTCTCCAAAGGATAAAACGAATTACTATTACCATTGTTTTGAGTCACAATCGAAATGTCATAATTGTAATTTTTTAAAAGATAATTTGCTTTTAGACACAAAACACGCTCTAAACCACCTTCGGAATTAATTTTGGGTGTTAAATAAAGTAGTTTCATAAACCTGTTTTTTGATATACCCCAAATATTGCATCTGATGATTCTGATTGTGCTACAAATGCATCTTCTTCTTCAAACAATTGGATTAATACATCTTGTGTTTCCCTTTCGTCATTACAGAAATTATGAGCGATACCTTTTAAGAGAATATGAAGAATATTCCAACCTAAATTGGTTTGTTCTAAAACTTTAAAATTGGCATTCAAAGCGGATACAATAGAACTGGAGTCGGGCGCTTCGGACGGATCAACTAGCAACATCCTAAAAATTCCAGGTCGGTACACTTTCTTTTTAATAGATTTATTGTCGTATAATAATTTAAATTTTGTTGGCATTACATCAAGCAAACTATTGGCTTTTTTCAACTGTTCTGAAGTCCATTGCAATCTATTTGGACCAACATATTCATAAATTACTAAAATTCCATTTTCACTCAACAAGGATTTTACATCATTTTTCAATAAATTGAAAACAGCATCGAAATGGTGCAAACTAGAACTAAATAGAATAACATCAAAAGACTCTTTTTTGAAATTTAGTTTTTTAAAATCGCCGCTTTGATACTTAATTTGGAGGTTGTTTTCTGTGGCGATTTCTATTGCTTTCGCAATACTTCCTTCTGATATATCCACGGCATCAATCGATGAAAAGCAGTTGTATTTCGCAAAATTTCTATCGTGAATTCCTTCTCCACAACCAATGGACAATAATTTTAAATTGGTTTTGCCTTCAAGGTATTTACTATAAACATGATCCTCATATTCAACATTTTCATTTCCAGAAATCATAAAATTCCAACGTTTTTGAATCGTTGGAATTAACCAAAAATCAGATGAAGAATCAAAGAAATCCCATTTTGACTGTATCCGAGACTTTGAAGACCAATTGACTTTAGAAATAATAAATCGTATGCCTTTTTGCCTAATTTTATGGTAAAGATCTATAAAATCACCAATAGAAATATATGTTTTTTGTGAAGACATGGAACTTTATAAATTATTGAAATTTAAAAATGCATCAAAATCACGGATGTAATCCGCTTCTTCGAAAACATCTGAGGCCAAAACAAGACAAACTGCCCCTGATGAGAAATTCTCTAATTCACGCCAAATGCCTGTTGGAATGTGCAGTCCAATATTGGGCTTGTTCAACAAATAACTTTTCTTTTCCTTTCCGTCAGTAACTGTAACTTCAAAACTTCCGCTTAAGGCAATTAGAATTTCGTGCTGATTAATATGAGAATGACCGCCTCGAAAAGCGGTACTTGGAACATCAAAAAGATAATATATTCTTTTGAATTCAAACGGTAAAATATCGTTTTGAACGAAGGCTAAATTACCTCGCAAATCTTCAACGGTTGGAATTTGAATTAGTTTTAAATCGGTAATTTTCGTCATAATATTATTTAAAATTAAATTTTTCAATTCAGATTATTTAAAATTAAATAAATTCAAAATAACATAAAAAAAATTTTCAATTATCAACCAAATTAAATGAAAAAAAACGATATTTACAAGTTAATTTGTAATAAAAAAAATGATAAATTATATCATATTAGTGCATGAAAACCCTTTACAACTGATTCGATTAATTAATAAATTATCGGACAATGATGTTACTTTTTACATTCATATTGACAAATTAGTTGATAGTAGTCCCTTTCTTGAAGCTACAAAAACGATAAAAAACATTCATTTTATTGGTGACGACAAAAGAGAAGAGGGAATTTGGTGCGGTATTGGATTAGTCAAAGCTACAATAAATGCATTAAATCAGATTGTAAAGGAAGGCAGAAATGGATACTGCATTTTGCTTAGCGGACAAGATTATCCCATAAAAAACAACAATCATATTAAGACCTATTTATCAGAAAACTATGGAAAAAATTTTATAGAAACATTCAATATCCCTACAGATAATTGGTCACATAATGGAATGGATCGAATTAATAATTATAAGTTTAACTTATCAAATAAAAGGGGGCATTTTGTTATTATTCCAACAATTTATCAATTAGATTTTTATGGTTTAAGAACAATTAAATCCATAATAAAATTAATTATGGTCAATAAATTCAGACTTATTTTTAATGTATTAAAAAAAAGAAAGCATCCAATACATATGTATCCTAAAGGAGGAAGTGCATGGTGGGGACTTTCTATTGAAACTGTGAAAAAAGTAATTTACTTGCTAGAAAAAAATCCTGACTTTTTAACATATCATAAATATACTTTTATTCCTGATGAATTTTTTTTCCAAACTATTGTTTCGCATTTGAATGAAAAAACTCCTGAATTAATGTCGAATTCATTAACTTTTGTAGATTGGGGACGAGAAGATTCAATTGGCGCTCCAAATTTGCGAATTGAAGATTTTAATAAAATTATTAATCAACCAGAAAATATTTTATTTGCAAGAAAATTTGAATATGAAAATGATTCAGAAATACTTTCGAAATTAGACTCTCATCTAACGATAACTAAATAAATCCAACCATTGTTTTCCAATATTTTCTATAGAAAAAGAGCCGACACTTTGTAACGCATTTTCCTTACAAATCGTGTATAATTTTTCATCTTCAACAAATAAATTCATGGCTTCTGTAAGTTTTTGAACGTTTTGATCTTGAACCAAAAGTCCGTTTTGTTTATGAGCAATCATTTCGCTTGGACCCGACAAACAATCAAAAGAAACAACCGGTATTTCGCAAGCTAAAGCTTCTAAAATCACATTTGGCAAACCTTCATTTTGACTACTCAAAACAAAAAATTTAGCATTTCTTAAATACTTATATGGATTATTTTGGTAACCTAAAAAATGTACTTTTTCTTCGATATTTTTTTGTTTGGTCAATGCTTTGAGTATAGAAATTTGTTCCCCATCACCAAGTAAAACAAGATGAATATTTTGATTTGGTAAAATAGAATTGGAATAAGCTTCAATCAATTTATCAAATTGTTTGATGTTGGTTTCCATTTGTCCAATTCCAATAATAAAATCGAAATTTAAATCTATATTTTCATGATGTTTTGATTGTATTTCCTCAATATTAATTGGGTTGTAAATCGTTTGAACATTATTTAAATGATGTTTAAATTCAATTAACTCTTTGGATTTATTGGTAATTGTTACCATTTTATAGCAATCTTGGTACATAAACCGCGTTAAAAAAGACCAATTAGGCATATAATGATCAATCAAATAACTATGAACCGTGAATATAGTTTTAGATTTATAGAGCAATTTTGAAATCAATAGTTCTTGAAGTGGTTTGTTACGGAATCTAAAATCAATGATAAAATCAAAATTATTTTCATCAAGATACTTCTTCAAAAACAATAAACGATGCAGTTTATTGAAAACACCGTTACTTTTGTTTTTCAAAGTACCTAAGTTAACTAGTTTTCCAGAAAAAGTATAGGAAACAACATCCAAAACGATAATGTTATGCACTTCGATTCCTTGCTTTTCAAAAAAAACAGACAAATTTGCCATCACTTTTTCACCGCCACCAATTCCTAATCGGTAACCAATTAAAGCAATTTTAATTTTTTTGTTAGGTATTATCATTAACGTTTTCTTATTTTCGTATCAAATATAACTCTTTTAAAAAAATATGCAAGACAATCCGCTTGTAACGATAATTTGTTTGTCTTATAATCACGAGAAATTTGTGGTGGAAACATTGAATTCTGTGGTGAACCAAAATTATTCACCAATAGAACTGATTATTGTTGATGATTGTAGTTTAGATAGTACAAAAACAATTATTGAAGATTGGTTACTTTCACATCCTGAAGTTCATTTTATTGCTAATAAAGTCAATTTAGGAAATACAAAATCGTTTAATAACGCCTTGAAAATTGCAAAAGGAAAGTATATTATTGATTTGGCCGCCGATGATTTATTGGTGACGAATGGAATTCGAATGCAAGTAGACGCTTTCCAGAACAGTACTTTTAAAAACCTCGGAATTGTTTATGGAAATGCTGAAATTATCAACGAAAATGGAAGTTTTAATTCCTATTATTTCCCTGTCGATGCAAATGGAAACGTAATTTCTAAAAGAAAAACCGGCGATATATATACATCTGTATTAACAACCGGCGATAGTATTTGTTCGGTTTCGACATTGATTAAGAAAGATGTTTTTGCCTTTCTTGGTGGTTATGATGAAACGCTTGGTTATGAGGATTTAGATTCTTGGATTCGAGCTTCTCGGGTGTTTGAATTTGATTTTATAGATGCTATTTTGATAAAAAAAAGAATTGTTTCCAATTCGTTAGGCACTCATTTTTTTAAGAAAAAAAATAAAATTAATGTTTCCACTTATAAAATTCTTAGAAAAGCATTGAAATTAAATCGTTCAAAAGTTGAAGACATAGCGCTTCAAAAAAGAGTCCATTTTGAAATAATCCATTCTTTTAAAAACAGAAGTTTCAACTTACTATTTAAAAACATTGGACTTAGAATTGAAATTTCTTGGAGAAAAAAGTTTAAAAACTATTAATTATTTTTCGATTTTTTTTCGGATTATCTTATTTAATGGGCTTTCTAAATAGAGATATAAAACAACTGAAATGAGATTTAAAGCAATGAAAATAAACCACTGGTTTGTTGAAATTTTATTCAGAATTGTGACAAAAATACCGAGATGAATTAAGTAAAAAATATACGAACTTTTTCCCAAAAGCATTAAAATTTTCGTGCTAAAAAACTTTTGTAAAATCGTCTTTTCTTTTATTAAACCGAAAAACAAAGGTGCAATTCCAAAAATAGGAAGCAATAAAGTATTAATTATTTTTCCAAATAAAGTATCAACACCAAAACCAGTTCCTACTTTCAAAGAAACTAAAGCGAAAATACTTCCTATTATTCCGAAAAAACCGATGTAAGTAAATCTTTGAAATTTCAAATCGAAACTATTATTTCTTAAGAATAACGCTAGAACAATTCCGATAAAAAACTCCGATACTCTTCCAAAAAAAGTAAAATCTAACATGAAATTAATCGAATTCATAAATCCGTAGTAATACATTCCATTGAAAAAAGTGACCAATAAAAGTCCGAGTCCAATAAAAAACATCGGGAGGAGTATTAAAAAAAGTTTGCTTCGTTTAAGTAACACAAAGAAAATTGGCGCCAAAACATAAAAAACTTCTTCAACGGTTAATGACCAACTTTGGGCAATTCCCGTGAATTTCAAATCGTCGGAAAATCCTTTTAGGAAAGAAATATTAAAGAAATAATTTTTCAAATCCACTAAATTGGTTTGATTATAAAAAATCGCAAAAAATAGAAACGTAAATGTTGTTAATAAGAAATACATAGGATAAATTCTGGCAAAACGTTTCATAAAGTAGTTTTTGAAACTAAAATTCCTTTCATCATAATAGCGATTGCAAATTAGAAAACCACTTAAAACGAAAAATAGCGTTACACCAATGTGAAATTCACTAAAAAAATCGTGGCAAAATTGACCGAAAACAGCAACCGTAAACGGATTATAATGATGAATATAAACCATGAAAGCCGCGAGCGCACGAATACCTGTTAAAGCAGGATAATTGACTTTATTCATTGCGTTTGAATTTATTTTTAATCTTCAAATAATACGAAAAAAGAGCGATTCTTTTGTCTAATTCTTTATAGGAATATACTGTTGAAAAAATCAAAATAATACCAAGCGGGTAATGGGCATAAGGATAATCAATTGTAAAAGTTGTTATACAAGAAGCTAATCCGATAAAAAAGCAAATCCAAATTATTTTAAAAGTATCTTTTCTAATTGCAAAATCGAACTTTTTATTTAGAATATTTATGATGTAAAAAGCATAAATTATAAACTGAAATAGATTCGCAATTCCGATTCCAACTAAACCAAAAAAATGATAAAAAATTACTGTTGAAACTAATAAAAATAAATCGCTCAAAATTTCTTGCTTGAAATACAATTTATTATCTCCTTTTGCTAAAATTATAAAAGCCAAAGGCCAAATTATTGCTTTAATAATTACTGCAAATAATGCTGCTTTCAAAATTAATAAAACTCCCAAAAATTCTTTTGTATAAAGTACTTGAATTAAAAAAGGAGCGCAAAAATATAATAATGTAATCGCTGGTGTAATCAATAACAAACCAATTTCAATTTGATCGTTTACTAGTTCTTTAACCTTTGAATTATCACTTTGAATGGCTGTGATTCTTGGATAAAAATCGGTTCCCATTGCATTGAAAATCATTCCAAAATATGAAATTAATAGTACCGAACTAACTTCAAAAAGCCCTAAAATTTCAGCCGTAGAACCATTCCCATTTAAATAAATCTTAATCAAATAACTACAAATTTGTCCAAAAATAACATTTATAGATAATAAAAAACCCATTTTCATTAAGGGAATACCTCTTTGAAATGTTTCCGAAAGTGAAATGGTTGTTTTGTTGATTTTTATATTTCTTGTAAAGTAGAAATTCACTAAAAAACTTAGAATACTTGATACTAAAATAACGGCAACAATGCCATCAAATTTGAAAAAATAATAAATTGGAATTGTAAAAAGTGTGATTACAACAGAAGTTACTACATTGGAAATCGCAATGGATTTTATCATCCGCAAACCTTGCAAAAGCGCAATTCTACTAGTAGTTAAACAAGAAAAAACAAAATTTACAGCTAAAATTACAAACCAAAAATAATAATCCGAAGTTCCGAAAGTCCATTTACTCAAAAGCTTTGAAAAAACAATAGTTACTAATGCACCAAAAATTCCAATGAAAAATGACCATCGTTGCAGCACAATAAAACGTTCTGAGAATTTTAATTCGTCATTTTCAGCATTTGCCAAACTCACTTCCCGAACACTCGTAATGTTAATTCCGAAACTCGTCAAAGAGCCAATTATTGCAATCGTATTGTTCAATAATCCGACTGTTCCTATACCAATTGGACCTAAAAAAATAGCCACACACTTTGAACCAATAACGCTAACAATCATTTTCATTGCTTGGGCAAATCCGAAAATACCAGTAGCTTTGATGATTGTTTTGTGTGAGTTTTCTATATCCATTTCTTTCATATTAATCAATTTTACATCCGAAAGCAATATATTGATTTTTAAATGCTTGAACCCATTTTTTCCATTCCAAAACTTGCGCTAATGGATTATTACTTTTAATGAGTAACGTTTCAATTTTATGTGAATTTAAATCATTTGGGTAGTTATCCATTGCATCAAAATCATTATTAAACCAAGCTTCGTTTATGATTTTATTGAAAGCAAACATATCAATGGTTATGTTTTTAAATGCTTTATTTTGATTGCTTGCAGAAGATAAAAAGCCAGTTTTCATTAATTCGTTATTTGAGTATCCAAAATTAGAATTTTTCTTCTTTTTATTAATAAATGTAACTGCATTTAATAATTGAAGTCTTTCATCAACGGAATTCTTATGATTTTTCCACAGATTAAGAAAATACTTCTTTTTAAAAATTGCTCCCGAAGTGGCGTATATAGTATAATATTTAAAAAATCGATCTTTACTGTAAATTTTAAAATAAGTTAGAATTTTTCTTATTTTAAAGCGGTCTATTCTAAATATTAAATGAAATAAAAAAGGATTTTCAGTGTATAAATTTGGACTATAACTAGCATAAAGATTGTTGGGAGAATTACTATTTTCAGGAAGTAATTTTGGATTTCCAAGCCAACATAATTTCAACATTTTAATTTTATCAGCTTCCAAATTCAATCTGAATTTTTTCAAATTAAATGGTTCTGTAAACCAAAAATCATCTTCAATTAAAAGAAAATAATTTGATGCATTTTTGGCAGAATTAAGCCATAAATCTATAGGGATTTTTGAATTTACATTGGGCAAATCATTTGCAATAGCATTTGATTTTTCAACATACAAATCAGATTTTAAAATTTTAATTTCAGGATATTTACCTACTAATTTATCCAGGTATTTCTGCGGAGTTCCATCATCTAAAACAACAATTTTGTATTCTGAATTTTGACTATTTAATACTATACTTTGAATGCATCTGTCCAAATAATAAGGCCTGTTAAATGATTTTATCAAGATGTCCATAAATTCAATTTTTGTATAACAAAATCGACTTCATCGTTTGTCATTATTGGACTTATTGGCAAACTTAGAACCTCGTCATGAATTTTTTCGGTAATTGGAAACGACAAAGAATTCCAGTTTTCAAATGCCTTTTGCTGGTGTGGCGGAACAGGATAATGTATCATTGTTTCTATTCCGTTTCCTTTTAAATAATCTTGTAATTCCTTCCTTTTTTCAGTCCTAATTACAAATAAATGAAACACGTGGTTATCTAATAAATCCCAAAATGGCAACGTTATTATATCATTTTTAATTTCTGATAAATAGCGTTTTGCAACAGATTTCCGATGTTCATTATCGGCATCCAAATTGGGTAATTTAACATTCAGAAATGCCGCTTGTAATTCATCCAAACGTGAATTTATTCCGATATAATTATTGAAATATTTCACTTCCGAACCATAATTTCGTATTGAAAAAATAATCTTTGCTAACTCATCATCATTAGTAATTACAGCACCTCCATCTCCCAAAGCTCCCAAATTTTTACCTGGATAAAAACTATAGGCTTGGGTATTTGATGATTTTATATTTTCAGCTAAGAAAGCACCGTGAGATTGGGCAGCATCTTCAACAACCAGTAAATTATTTTGAATTGCAATTTCATTTATTGCATCCATTTCGGCCAATTGACCATATAGATGAACCGCCAAAATTGCTTTTGTTTTTGATGTAATTTTCTCTTGAATCAGATTTGGATTTATGTTGTACGTTTCTATTTTTGGTTCAACCAAAACAGGAACTAAATCTGCTTGCAAAACAGATAGTATACTAGCAATATACGTGTTTGCAGGAACAATTACTTCATCCCCTTTTTGCAATCTTCCCAACTGAATTTGCGCTTTAAAAATCAAGGTCAACGCATCAAATCCGTTTCCTACTCCAACGCAATGTTTCACATGGCAATAATTTGCGAAATTTTTCTCGAATTCTTGAACTTCATTGCCTAAAATAAACCAACCTTTATCCATAACACTTTTCAATTTTTGCTGAAAAGCACTTTCATAAGGAGCATTTATTTTATGTAAGTCGAGAAATTTAATCATATTAAAATGGTATCTAATAAAGTATGTTTTGAAGTTTCAACTTCATAAAATTCTTGGACTAACGAATGGGCCCCAAAACTTTCTTTCCAAAAATTAATATTTTTCACAATAGACAATCCATTATTTTCATGAGATGGACCAAAATCAAAAAAAGTTTTATCCTTAGCAATTTCATTAATTAAATAATCATATAGATAGTCAATACTTCCAAGAGAATTATTACTTTCACTACCTGCTATATATTGAGGCTTAACTACATGCTTAGTGATAAAAAGGGTGGTCCCGCAAACTATTTGATCATTATGATAGACATTAAAATGTCGGATGTTTTTCGGGAATTTAGTCTTTAAATATTTGATTTCTTCAAGAGAGTGGACTGGCTTTGAATTATATTTTTCTTTTAAAATAGGAGTCAATAAATCGTTCCAAAAAACATTTAAATTTTCCTCTTCTTTAATAACTAAATTTAATTTTTTACCCCTATTAATACACTCTCTTCTTGATTTTGAAATTTTAAAATCAGAATCTAATTTAATAACTGAAATATTGTGTTTCATAATAGTCTTCCCATTACAAACATGAATTAAATAATCAATTTCATCAGAAAAAGTTTCACAATAAATTATTGGGATTTTTTTTATTACTAATTTATTTATTCCATTCTCATTCAAAAAATTAAGAATCGCTTTAAAAATATAAATTACATCATATAATTTTGAGTTTAATAATAACACCAATCCGCCATAAGTCAACCCTTGATGAGAATATACTGTATCTCCTACTCTATTGGCTGGCAATACTGAAACCAACTTATCTTTCTCATAAATCATTAAGGAAAAATCCTCAAATCGATCACTGTGATACTCCATAAAATCCCTATTAAATAGGAATGTAGCATTTTTGGCAGAGCTAATAAAAGCATTCCATTCGCTATGATTTTTAGTTTCGTATCTTTTTACTATGTATTTTTTCAATATCGCGTTTTAAACACTGGAAAATTAATCATTTATTTTATAAGAACATTATTTTTTTATAAAATTAGATTTTTAAAATTAATTGACTAATTTTAAATCCGTTATAAAAATCAAAGATGAAACTTCATTTTCAAAATATTTTTTTGAGCATAGTATTGCTTTTTTCTTGCTCCATTTTTGGTCAAGATATCTCTTTGTTTCAACAATTTAATGGAAGATACGACTTTGTATTTTTAGGGAATACGTTAAATCCAATTGAAAATTCTTTTCAAGATATACCGGCAGTTTATACCACTTCTTCGGCAAATTTGAGTTTAAATTCAAATGATGTAATTGAAAAAGCCTATTTATATTGGGCAGGTTGTGGAACGGGCGACTTTGATGTAAAATTAAATGGTCAAACCGTTACGCCCGATAGGACTTTTAGTCTTCAACGAGTAGTTTTTAATCTTGTTTTTGATTATTTCAGTGCAATTAAAGACGTAACTGCACAAATTCAAACCACAGGAAATGGAACGTACACTATTTCCGATTTCGATGTTTCCGATTTTATCGAATTACACGCCCAAAGAAGCACCAATTTTGCTGGTTGGGCACTAATTATTGTTTATAAAAACCCAAATTTACCTTTAAATCAATTGAATATTTATGATGGGATGCAATCGGTTCCTGACCAAGTAGACATTACCCTTAACAGCTTGAATGTCATTGATAATGTAGATGCGAAAATTGGTTTTTTAGCCTGGGAAGGAGATTCTGGAATTTCAGTAAATGAAACCTTACGAATTAATGGAAATCCGATTGGAAATCCGCCTTTAAATCCAATAAATAATGCTTTTAACGGCACAAATAGTTTGACAAATTCTTCAACTTTATATAATATGGACTTGGATGTATATCCAATTCAAAATAATATCAATATCGGAGATACTTCTGCTCAAATTCAACTTACCTCGGGCCAAGATTTTGTTATGATAAATGCTATTGTAACCAAATTAAACAGTCAATTACCTGATGCAACGGTCGAAATTATTAATGTTGAAACTGCGTGCGATTCGAGAACGATTATAGCCGACTATAACGTTTCGAATTTCAATTCCACGGCTGTTTTGCCTACGAATACTCCTATTTCTATTTATGCAAATGACGTATACATCCAAACTATTTTTACCCAAACCATTATTCCAATAGATGAAAATGAAACGGGTCAAGTAACTATTCTTATTCCGAATTCTATTCCAGATAGTTTCGATTTGAAATTCGTTGTTGATGATACTGGCTCTGGAGTTGGAATTGTTACAGAAATTAGTGAACTCAACAATAAATTCAAACTTCCCGTTGTATTAAGCCGTTCGCCTTTGTTCAACGAATTACCAAAAATTGAAACCTGCAATGAAGGCTCAGGTAAAGGAACTTTCAATTTTTTGAATTATGAAACTTCAGTAAAAGTAAATTTTTCAGACAATGTTCGTTTTTATGACTCTTTAACAAATGCTCAAAACAGCACAAATCCAATTATTAATACCTCTAATTTTGTAGCCTTAACCACTCCAAAAACAATTTATATCAAATTAGAAAATGCCAATTGTTCAAGTATTACTTCATTTGTATTAGAAACCAATAATTGTCCTCCAGTGGTTCATAATTTTGTTTCGGCTAATAATGACGGTACAAATGATACTTTTCATATTGACGGTTTAAAAGATATCTTCTTGAACTACAAAATTTCTATTTACAATCGTTGGGGAACATTAATTTGGACTGGTAACAATACTTCAGAAGAATGGGATGGTTTTGCAACCAATGGAATTTTAATTGACAATAAAGAAATTCCTGCTGGAACTTATTTTTATATAATTGATTTAAATAATACTGATTACAGCAAACCGCTAACAGGATATTTGTATTTGACTCGATAGTTTTTCATTAATAATAACCCACATCAATTTCTCTCGTTATATTTGTACCATAATTTTTCAACACCTACTATTTTGAAACAAATCACATCCGTTCAAAATCCATATATAAAGTCATTAGTACTTATACAGGAAAAAGCAAAAGCCAGAAAACAATCAGGGACTTTTTTGATTGAAGGACAACGCGAAATTTCTTTGGCAATAAAAGGTGGATATGAAATTGACTCTATTTTGTTTTATCCTGAATTGATTTCTGAAATTGAGATAAATCAATTGTCAAAGCAGCAATTCAATTTGATTGAAATCAATAAAGAAGTGTTCGAGAAATTAGCGTATCGGGATACCACGGAAGGTGTTATTGGAGTTGCAAAAAGCAAAAATTTGAATCTATCCGATTTAAAACTAAAAGAAAACCCATTAATCCTAATTGCTGAAGCCCCTGAAAAACCAGGAAATATTGGTGCTTTGTTGCGAACCGCAGATGCTGCCAATCTTGACGCCGTGATTATAGCCAATCCGAAAGGCGATTTGTTCAATCCAAATGTAGTGCGTTCAAGTGTGGGTTGTTTGTTTACAAATCAAATTGCAACAGGAACTACTTCAGAAATTATTGCTTTTTTGAAAGCTAAAAAAATCAATTTTTATTGTGCCACTTTGCAAAATTCAACATCGTATCACACTCAAGATTACACCACTTCAACTGCTTTAGTTGTTGGAACTGAAGCAACCGGTTTGACTCAAGAATGGCGTGACGCAGCAACTCAAAATATCATTATTCCTATGCAAGGTGAAATCGATTCTATGAATGTGTCGGTTGCAGCTGCCATATTAATATTTGAAGCAAAAAGACAGAGGGGATTTTAATTTTTTATACTAATTATAAGGAAATAATATATACAATTTTTAGAATGCAACGTTTGCACATCTCAGTACTTATTCATAAATTTAGAAATTGAATAAAATAGCAATGACAGAAATTGAAATAGAAAAAGAAAATAAGGCTATTGCCCGTGAATACAAGGAACTTCTCCGAATAAGTTACCAAACATTAACTCCCGAAGATAAAAAATTAATCCGAAAAGCTTTTGATGTGGCTGTTGACGCGCATCAGGAACAACGAAGAAAATCTGGGGAAGCCTATATTTTTCATCCTATTGCTGTTGCAAAAATTGTAGCGTCAGAAATTGGTTTGGGAGCCACTTCAATTGCAGCAGCATTATTGCATGATGTTGTTGAGGATACAGAAATTACCGTTTTAGACATTGAAAAAATGTTCAATCCAAAAGTAGCGCAACTTGTGGAAGGATTGACCAAAATTTCTAAAATCCAAAAGGATTTGAATTCTTCGATGCAAGCAGAGAATTTTAGAAAAATGATACTTACATTGAATGATGATGTACGGGTAATTTTGATAAAATTGGCAGACCGTCTCCATAATATGCAAACTATGGATTCGATGGAAGAATACAAACAAACTAAAATTGCATCTGAAACCTTATACATTTATGCCCCACTTGCCCATCGATTGGGATTGTATAATATAAAAACACAGTTAGAAGATTTGGGTTTGAAATATACAGAGCCCGCTGTTTATAAAGATATTGTCAATAAAATTAAAGAAACAAAAGAAGAACAAGATGAATATATCAAAAATATATCTGATGTCTTGAAGAAATCTTTAGATGCGGAAGGAATTGAATACGTTATAAAAGGGCGACCAAAATCAATCTATTCTATTCGTAGAAAAATGAAAGCTCAAAATGTGAGTTACGATGAAGTTTATGATAAATTCGCACTTAGAATTGTCTATAAATCAAATCCACACGATGAGAAATTTGTTGCTTGGAAGATTTATTCGATTGTAACCGATCATTATAGACCCAGTCCAAGTCGGTTGCGAGATTGGATTTCATCACCAAAATCAACAGGTTACGAAGCACTTCACATCACTGTTATGGGGCCTTTGGGGCGTTGGGTTGAAGTTCAAGTTCGAAGTGAACGGATGGATGAAATTGCCGAAAAAGGATATGCCGCACATTATAAATACAAACAAGGGGCAACCGAAGAAAGCGGTTTGGATGTTTGGCTGAATCTATTAAAGGAAGC
>JBIPNF010000193.1:0-4885 GCA_044373885.1 Flavobacterium sp.
TTGATGTCTTTTTTTAAATTTTTAACGTTTGCCATTTTTATATTTTTTAATTTGAAATTTAAATTTTCGTCTGCAAAAGTACATATAATCTTTCTATTACCGACTATGAAATATAAATTTCTAATAATACGGCAGTTCCAATCAAAGTATAACGATTCATAACCGCAGGAATTAAAACGGTATCGCCTTTTTTATAGTCATATGTAATTTTGTTGTATTCCAATTGAAATGCGCCTTCCGTACACATATAAACCGTGAAAGATTCTGAAGTTTTAGAAACGTTTATTGTTCCGTCAAGCGGTAAATAATTAGTCGTAAAATAAGGACAATGTACAATTTCATTGGATTTGTTTGTCTCTTTTGAATAGGTTTTATGCGTTTCAACTTTGTCGTAATTGATGGCGTCTAATGCCAAATCAATATGCAATTCTCTTAAATTTCCATCTGCATCTGTCCTATCAAAATCGTATAATCGATAGGTAATATCGGAAGTTTGTTGAATTTCCGCAACCACTAATCCTGCACCAATAGCGTGAACTGTTCCTGTTTCAAGGAAAAACACATCGCCTGTTTTGACGTTTACTTCTTCCAATAAATCAAGTAATGTTTTATTTTCCAAATGCGCAACATAATCTGCGGCATTTGATTTTTCCTTGAAACCCACAATAATTCTTGCCTTTTCATCAGCTTGCATTATGTACCACATTTCTGTTTTTCCAAAGGAATTGTGTCGTATTTTCGCCAACGCATCATTCGGGTGGACTTGTATTGACAAATCGGTTTTAGCATCTAAATATTTAAACAATAGAGGGAATTGCTTCCCAAATTTTCTATAAACTGCCGTTCCTAATACTTCTTCCGGAAAATTATCAATTAATTCTGATAGTGATTTGCCTTTTAAAGCACCATTTGAAACAATACTTACATCGCCTTCCACGGTTGATAATTCCCAACTTTCTCCTGTTATTTGAGACGCTATTGGTTTGTTAAGCACTGTTTTTAATTTTTCACCTCCCCAAATTCTTTCTTTCAGAATTGGGTCAAATTGCAATGGATAACTTTCAAATTTCATAATTATGCTATTTTTTTAATGGCGGCAAGCGCTTTAGAAATGTGTTTTGTGGCCAACATACTATCAAAAACCATAACAATAATTCCCTCTTTATCAATTACATAAGTCACTCTTCCTGGCAACAAGCCAAACATTCCAGAAGGAACACCAAATAGGTTTCTTATTTTTTTATTAGCGTCCGACAAAAGAATAAAAGGAAGTTGATACTGTTTCGTAAACTTTTGATGCGCTGCCACGCTATCGCTGCTAACGCCAATTACCTCAGCGCCTAAATCAATAAAATCTTCATATTGATCGCGAAAACTGCAGGCTTGTGCTGTACATCCTGGCGTGTTGTCTTTTGGATAAAAATAAAGTACTACGGGTTTTTTACCGATACAATTCTGGCTGTCAAAAGGGGCTCCATTAGTGTCAATTGAAACAAAATCTGGAACTTTATCTCCTACTTTCAATTCCATTATTCTCCTTTATAGGTTACGAAATTGCGAGGTGTTTCATACAAAACTACTTCCAAATCAAATTCGGGTTTTATTCTTTGTCTGATTTTATTCCAAATCACAACCACAATATTTTCGGCTGTAGGATTCAAATCTTGAAATTCAGGAACATCCAAATTCAAATTCTTATGATCAAATTTATTTTCAATGTCTTCCTTAATAATGTCGGAAAGGAATTTCACGTCCATAACATACCCCGTTTCAGGATCTATTTGCCCCGTTACGCTGACAATCATTTCATAATTGTGTCCGTGGAAATTTGGATTGTTGCATTTGCCAAAAATCGCATCGTTTTTTTCAAAAGTCCACTCTTTTCTGTGTAAACGGTGCGCCGCATTAAAATGTGCTTTTCTACTTATGGTAACTCTCATGTTTTTGTTTTGTTTTGAATTCAACCTCCAAAATATAATAATTTAATCGTACTAAATCTTATGGTCTTCTAAATAATGGTAGAATTCTTCGAAAATTATTTTGAACCAGATGGTGTACAATTCAGGATTGACATTCATATCCTCCTTTATACTTTCAATTTTCATCCATTTCCAACTTTCAACTTCTTCGGTATTAATTTTTGGTTCATCATCAAAGTAACCAATCATTACATGATCCAATTCGTGCTCGGTCAATCCATTGTCGAAAGGGGCTTTATAAATAAAATGAAATAATTCTTTGAGTTCGGCTTCAAATCCCATTTCTTCTCTTAATCTTCTGGTTCCAGCTTCGATATTGGATTCCCCAACACGCTGATGACTGCAACAGGTATTAGTCCATAATAAAGGAGAATGGTATTTCTGATGTGCTCGCTGTTGGAGCATAATTTCATTGTTTTTATTCAAAATAAAAACAGAAAAAGCACGGTGTAAAACTGCTTTTTCATGCGCTTCCATTTTTTCCATCGTTCCTATTGGTTCGTCCAATTCATTAACCAATATTACTCTTTCTTCTATCATAAAATATTTATTGCTTGTCAAAAATACAAAAAAAGAAATGGTATTCCACTAGATTTTGAAATTGTGACAAGTTTAACGAGTGTCGAATGGCTTGTCAAGGCAATAAAAAACTGCAAACGAATATTTCTATTGTGTTTGCAGTTTTTAAAACTCATTTTTATATCCAAATAGCTATAAAATATAATCTGTATTGATAAAATTCGATTCTTTACTATTCAATAATGCCTGTAAAATTTCATTATTATAGTCATTGTCTTTAGACGCTACGAAAGTCCGAATGGAAAAAGAGCGTAAGGCATCGTGAATACTCAAAGTTCCCACAGCTGAGTCTTTTCTACCTGTAAACGGATATACATCGGGACCTCGTTGGCAAGAACTATTGAGGTTTACTCGGGTTACTAAATTTACCAAAGTATCGATTAGTGGCGCAATAGTTTTAATATCTTTTCCGAACAAACTCACTTGTTGACCGTAATTTGATTCCGCCATATCTTTCAATGGTTCTTGAATATCTTTGAAAGTCAAAATTGGAACAACGGGTCCAAATTGTTCTTCGTGATAGACTCTCATTTCCTTATTAATAGGAAATAAAATAGCTGGGAAAATGTAATTATCGGAATGTTCTCCTCCTTTTTCATTGATTACTTTCGCGCCTTTGCTTGTAGCATCGTCAATCAATTCTTGAATATAAGCTGGCTTGTCTTTTTCTGGTAATGGGGTTAAAAATACCGATTTATCCCAAGGATTTCCAAAAGCCAAAGCATCTACCTTGGCAGCAAATCGCTTGTTAAACTCATCCGAAATAGATTCGTGAACATACAAAATTTTCAATGCGGTACATCGTTGTCCGTTGAATGACAAACTTCCTGAAACACATTCTTGAATGGCCAAATCCAAATCGGCATCAGCCAAAACAATCGCAGGATTTTTGGCTTCTAAACCTAAAACCAATCGCAATCTGTTCTTATTTGGATGTTGGTCTTGCAATGCAATGGCAGATTTACTATTTCCAATTAAAGCCAAAATAGCGACTTTTCCTGATTCCATGATTGGCGAAGCTACATCACGACCTCTTCCGTAAACAATATTGATAACTCCTTTTGGGAAACTACTTCTAAAGGCTTCCAATAATGGTGAAATCAATAAAACGCCGTGTTTTGCAGGTTTGAAAATCACGGTATTTCCCATTATAATTGCTGGAATTAGGAGGGAAAATGTTTCATTTAATGGATAATTGTAGGGTCCAAGACACAAAACAACGCCAAGGGGTCCGCGTCGAACCATTGCATTAATACCTTGACTTTTTGTAAATCGAGCGCTATTTCTATCTAATTTTTTATAGTCTTCAATTGTATCATTTATGTATTCAACCGTTCTGTCAAATTCCTTTTCAGAATCACCTAAGGATTTTCCAATTTCCCACATCAAATATTTAACGACTTCGTTTCGCGTCAATTTCATTTGATTTACGAAATTCTCCATACACTTAATTCGGTCTGTAACTTTCATCGTAGGCCAAATTCCCTGTCCATTATCGTAAGCATTTACAGCAGCCTCGACAACCTCATTAGCTTCGGCAACGCCCATTGTTGGGATAGATCCCAAGTGCGTGGGTGCATAATTTTCTGTAGATGAAATAGTAGAAAAAACATCAGTGGTAGGTCCTTTCCATTCTTTTAATGCTCCGTTAACTAAATAGGTGTTTTGAAGTAATGGAGCGGTAATTTGAAATTCTTCAGGTATTAAACTCATTGTTGCTATTTTTTTTACAAATTTACACTTTATAAATATTGGAAGTTGCTTATTACAAACTATTTGAGTCGAAATGAAGTAGAATTATCATTATCTTAAATTATCCTAATTAAGTTAAAATTTATTACGGTATTGTATGAGAAAAAGGTTTTTTTAAAGAAATAATTTTTAATATAACGTTTTCGTTTTAAACGGTATTTTTTCTTAGGAACGCAAAGCTTCAGAAATTTTTAGGGCACATTTCTCGCCATCAATAGCCGCAGAAATAATTCCACCTGCATAACCTGCACCTTCTCCACAAGGGTAAAGCCCTTTTATTTGCAAGTGTTCTAATGAAATAGCATCCCGAGGAATTCTTACCGGCGAAGAAGTCCTAGATTCTGGCGCATGCAAAACAGCCTCATTGGTCAAATAACCGCGCATTGATTTTCCAAATTCGGTAAAACCCTCACGCAATATTTGTGAAAGAAAACCAGGGAAAACTTGTCCCATTTCTACCGAAGTAGTTCCGGGAACATACGATGTTTTGGGAATATCAGAGGATCGTTTATTTTGAGTAAAATCGACCATTCTTTGAGCTGGAACTTTTTGTGATTCCCCAGCCAAATGCCACG
>JBIPNF010000194.1:0-4870 GCA_044373885.1 Flavobacterium sp.
ACTAATTTTGTGGGATCAGTTTTGAATGTTTATCCTTACAAATATAATTAAATAAATTTTGTTTTTGAACTATAACAATTGTTAATATGCTGATTAAGAATTAATTTGGTGCTCTATTTTGAATTTTTGAAATGATTTAAAATCCAAAAAAGTAGTAGTTTAATTCGGGTTTGCGCGAAGGGTGGCAGCGGAAATCCTCTGTGGAACGAAGTGGAACAGAGATTGTAGCGAACGACCTGACCGAGTTTAGGACAAATTGTGTCGTATCCAGAAATAGTCAAAACGAGGGCGCGCCCAAAAAAAAGTATAAAAAAAAATCCGCTTTGCTTTCACAAAACGGATTGATATTGAAATTTATTTCTAGACTTACAGGTGAATTACTTCACCATAAGCGTCAGCTACAGCTTCCATAACGGCTTCGCTCATAGTTGGGTGCGGGTGAATGGATTTTAGGATTTCGTGTCCTGTGGTTTCTAATTTACGGGCTACAACCGCTTCAGCAATCATGTCGGTAACACCAGCGCCAATCATGTGACAACCGAGCCATTCGCCGTATTTGGCATCGAAAATTACTTTTACAAATCCGTCTGGTGTTCCAGAAGCTTTTGCTTTTCCTGATGCGGTGAATGGGAATTTTCCAACTTTTAAATCGTAACCTTTTTCGATTGCTTGTTTTTCGGTTAAACCTACAGAAGCAATTTCTGGTGAAGCATAGGTACAACCTGGAATATTTCCGTAATCGATTGGATCTACGTGTAGTCCTGCGATTTTTTCTACGCACGTAATTCCTTCGGCAGAAGCAACGTGAGCCAATGCTGGTCCTGGAACGACATCGCCAATAGCATAATAGCCAGGAATGTTGGTTTGGTAGAAATCGTTTACTAAAATTTTATCTCTATCGGTAGCAATTCCAACTTCTTCTAATCCAATGTTTTCAAGGTTGGTTTTTATTCCTACAGCTGAAAGTAAGATATCGGCTTCAAGAATTTCTTCTCCTTTTGCAGTTTTCACATACGCTTTTACGCCAGCACCTGAAGTGTCAATTCTTTCTACAGATGAGTTGGTCATAATTTTTACGCCCGCTTTTTTCATAGAACGTTCCATTTGTTTAGAAATGTCTTCGTCTTCTAAAGGAACAATATTTGGAAGGAATTCAACGATGGTTACATCAGTTCCCATTGCGTTATAAAAGTGTGCAAATTCAACTCCAATAGCTCCAGAACCTACCACAATCATTGATTTTGGTTGTGTTGCTAATGTCATTGCTTGGCGATAGCCAATTACTTTTAGACCGTCTTGAGGTAAGTTTGGTAATTCGCGAGAGCGTGCTCCTGTTGCAATAATGATATGATCAGCATCGTAATCGGTTACTTTTCCATCGGCAGCGGTAACGGCTACTTTTTTTTCTGGTTTCATTTTACCAAAACCATCAATCACATCAATTTTATTTTTTTTCATAAGGAATTGAACTCCTTTGCTCATTCCGTCAGCAATTCCTCGGCTACGTCCTACAACTGCTGTGAAATCTTTATCAAAGGATGAAACTGTCAAACCATAATCAGAAGCGTGTTTTAGGTAATCAAAAACTTGTGCCGATTTTAGTAATGCTTTCGTTGGAATACAACCCCAATTCAAGCACACACCACCTAAGTTTTCTTTTTCGATAACAGCTACTTTGAACCCTAATTGTGAGGCTCTAATTGCAGTAACATATCCACCAGGACCACTTCCTAAAACTATAATATCGTATTTCATTTTTATGTATTTATTTTTTTAGTTGTAAAAATGCAGTCGCAAAAGCTCGTGTCATTTTTATGTATTTATTTTTTTATTTGTAAAAATGCAGTCGCAAAAGCTCGTGTCATGTTTGTGTGTTTTCTATGTTAAAATTCTGCTGCGAATTTATGAATTATTTTTTATTTGATAATAGGAAACTACAATTAGTTGTGCTAATTTGTACAAATCTAAGATTACGTATTGAGTATAAATTGGGAATCGTATAATTTCTTGTAATAACCCGTTTTCTGACTCAATAATTCTTCGTGTGTTCCTTGTTCCACAATTATTCCTTGATCCATCACTACAATTTTATCGGCGTTGATGATTGTTGCCAATCGGTGTGCTATGATAATTGACGTTCGTCCCGTTGTGATGGTTTCGGTCGCACTTTGAATCAATTCTTCTGAATACATATCGATTGATGAGGTAGCTTCGTCTAAAATTAATATACTCGGATTGCTAACATACGCTCGTAAAAATGCAATTAGTTGTCGTTGACCAGAAGAAAGCATTACGCCACGTTCTTTCACGTTATAATCGTATCCTTCGGGCAAACTCATTATAAAATCGTGTACTCCAATTTTTTTTGCTGCTGCCAATACTTGTTCTCTTGAAATATCAGGATTGTTGAGAGTAATGTTGTTCAGGATGGAGTCAGCAAATAGGAAAACGTCCTGTAAAACGACTGCGATTTGTTTTCGAAGGGAATCCAAAGTATAGTCATGTATGTTTTGATTGTCAACAAAAATAGTACCGCTATTGATTTCGTAAAATCGATTTAGCAAATTGATAATCGTTGATTTTCCGGCACCCGTTGCTCCAACAATAGCTATAGTTTGTCCCGATTTGACTTTTAAATTAATCCCTTTTATGACTTCTTCATTTTCGATATAACTGAAGCGTACGTCTTTGAATTCGATAGTTCCTTCAAACATTGGGGCTTTAATTGTTCCGATGTCTTGGATGTGTTCTTTGGTATCTAAAATCTCAAAAACACGGTTGGCAGAAATCATTCCCATTTGCATTTCGTTGAATTTATCCGCAATTTGGCGTAGTGGATTGAACAACATTCCAATATACATAGTATAGGAGAAGATATCTCCAAAAGAAGTTGACGTATCCCCATCTAAAATTCTGAAACCCCCATAAAGCACAATAAAACCAAGCGTCAAGGACGAAATAATATCGGCAATTGGGAAAAAGATAGAGTTGTAAAGTATGGTTTTTATCCACGCTTTTTTGTGTTTGGAATTGATTTCTTTGAATTTTTCAAACTCGATATCTTCGCGATTGAAAAGCTGCACGATTTTCATTCCCGTAACACGTTCTTGTACAAATGTATTGAGGTTGGCAATTTGATTCCGCACTTCTTCAAAGGAAACTTGCATTTTTCGTTGAAATATTCTTGTGATATAGACTAAAATAGGCATTGCAACAAAAACGATACAAGTTAATCGCCAGTTTTCTTTGAGCATAAAACCAAGGATTACTACCATTTTTAGTAAATCGCTACCAATCATAAAAAGTCCTTGGCTGAAAATTTTGGCTATCGACTCCATATCCGAAACCGAACGTGTAATTAGTTGGCCAACAGGCGCAGTATCAAAATATTTCATTCGGAAACTTAACATGTGCTTGAAGAGTTTTACACGAACATCTTTAACAATGTCTTGTCCCAACCAATTCGCCCAATAAACGAAGAAAAAGTTGGATAATACTTCAAGAATAAGCACAATTCCCATTAAAGTTACGTACCATAGAAGTCCGTTTTTGTCGTGGGTTTTTATGTAATCGTCAACGGTTAGTTTCAATAGATATGGGCGTAAAGCGGCAAATATTGAAAGGAATATTGCAAAGAGAATTACGCCGTTGAACCTCATTTTATAAGGTTTGGCATATTCTAAAATCCGTTTGAAAACGGTGGTATCGAATGCTGTAGCTTTCATGTTTTTGTGGGTGCTTTGCATAGTGCAATTCCGTTAGATGTAATCATATTCTATTTTTGTGAGGTATAAACCTTGTGCTGGAACGGAAAACCCTGCTTCGTTTCTGTTTTTATTTTCTATAATGGTATTAAAATCGGATAAGGATATTTTGTGTAAACCAATATTTACGAGCGTTCCCACAATTGCCCGAACCATATTCCGAAGAAATCGATCGGCAGAAATGGTAAAAATCAATTGATTGTTTTCTTGGTTCCAATAGGCTTCAGAAATAGTACAATTGAACGTATTTACATCGGTATTTACCTTTGAAAAACATTGAAAATTCGTATGATTTAATAGCAATTGCGCTGCTTGATTCATCAAATCGACATCTAAGTTTTGGTGATAATACCAACTTCCATCTTGTGAAAAGACATCTTTATAGTTAGAAATGTAATATTGATAGGTTCTTTTTTTTGCATCAAAACGGGTGTGAGCGTCATCATGAACTGGAAAAATATCAAAAATAACGATATCTTTTGGAAGATAGGAATTGAGTTTGTAAATGCTGGTTTCAATTTCGAAAGTAGGTTCAAAATCAAAATGCGCAAACATTTCTTTTGCGTGAACGCCTGAATCTGTTCGTCCTGCGCCCATAATATTAATTTCGGAATTCAAAATCACAGAAAGTGCGGTGTTCAAAGTTTCTTGTACAGAAGAAGCATTCGGTTGAATTTGCCAACCGTGGTATTTGGTTCCGTTATATGCCAATTTTATGAAGTAACGCAAAATTTTATAGTTTTCAAAGTTGCAAAGATACTTATTAAAGTAGGATTTTTTTAATTTGATTTTGTAACAAAATGTTAATTTGAATCGAGATCAAATAGTTAAAGGGACAAAGGTTGAATTTGATTTTTTATTTGGAACTGGAATGTTTATTTTTACGACAAAATCTTAGCCCAGATTGCAGCGGAAATCCTTTTTGTTTTTATTTTCAAAAACAAAAATATTGAAGCGGAAAGCTGGAAATAGCTCCAAAAAAACAATTTTGAGAAATATACTTTTGCTTTCTGATACCCACAGTCACATTGATGAAACGATTTTGAAATATGTTAATCTTGCTGATGAAGTTTGGCATGCGGGCGATATCGGGGATTTGGTTGTTA
>JBIPNF010000195.1:0-4856 GCA_044373885.1 Flavobacterium sp.
GTACGCCATCAGAAGCTATCCGAATGGCGGTTGCAGCAGCAATGAGCAAATCCAACCGAGAAATTCCACATTATTATTTGGAGAAAAAAATTGATATGACCAAGGCGTTGGCGTGGTTGCAAGAAGCTAACAAACAGCGAACGGTTGCTAATCGGCTTTTGCCAGTCGTTTTATTTATAAAAGCAATGGCAAAATCCCTAAAAGAAGTCCCCGATTTAAATGCCGTTTGGGAAAATGGTTTGATTCAAAAAACTGAAATCAACATCGGTTTTGTAGTATCGCTAAGAAACGGCGGCATCATCGTTCCCGCCATTCCACAATCGGACACCAAAAATGCAGACGAAATTATGACAGCACTAAACGATTTAATTCCACGAGCAAGAGCCTTAAAACTGCGAAGTTCCGAATTGAGTTCCTCCACAATAACCCTAACCAATCTTGGCGATGCGGGTGCCGATACTGTTTTCGGGATAATTTATCCGCCTCAAGTGGCCATTGTAGGACTTGGAACTATTACTGAGCAGCCCTTTGCCGAAAACGGAATGCTTGGAATTCGCTCCTTGGCAAATGTAACGTTGGCAGGCGATCACCGGGCAACAGACGGATTAACGGGCAGTCGGTTTCTGAGCAGTCTTGACAAATATCTACAAAATCCAGAAGCGCTATGAACTCCGAAATCCTCCACCAAACCATCGTTGTTTTGCTACAGCAAATCGCACCCGATACCGTACCCGCAACATTAAAATTAGAGGAAAACATCAGGGAAACGCTCAACATCGATTCCTTCGATTTCTTGCAGTTTATAATTGCGCTCCATGAAAAAACAGGCGTTGAAATCCCTGAAGAAGATTATGGCAAAATAAACACGATTCAAAACGCAATTGAATATATCCAAAACAAAAGCCATTGAATATGAGCGTATAAATACTTCTATTTTATTGTTTGGGCGTGCCCTCGCTTAGAACGTCATTGCGAAGTATGAAACAATCGTTAAACTCGGTCGGGCATTCCGCTACAAGTCCTCGTCAAGTTCCGCTTTCGCTACACTTTTCTGTGGGCTTTTTGCTGCAATCCCTCACGCGAACTTCGCGTCATCAGGAACTAGCCTTTTAAAAACAATACTATTTGGAGGTTGTGAAAACTACTTTTGATACTATCAAATGATACTATCATGAAATTACATTCTGTGAGTAACTAATGAATTTCCTCCTATTTACTATTGTTTATTCTTGTCTTGCTGAACTTGTTTCAGCATCTAATTCCGCTTTTATTTTAAACTAGCACAAATTTCATCAAGAATTATTAGGTCATTGTAGCAACAAATCTATCCTGATTTCCAATTCCGTAGGTGCAGAAAGTATTCAGGAAATAAAAAGTTCCTTTGATGCTTTGTAATTAAGTAATAACTATATTTGAACAAAATAGGCTAGTGAGTAGCTACAATCTACCCAAATTTGGGGTTATAGGCGAAACTTTGTAGCGCATGTATACAAGTTGTGTGCCATTTTACACGACCGAAATAGAAACATCAAATTGAAAACAATAACCGTTAAAAAAGGACAGATTCTACAAAGAAGTGGTGAACTAAACACAAAAGTGTTTACGGTAGAAAGTGGCTTGTTGCGTAGTTACTCCATCGACAATAAAGGAAAAGAACATATTTATATGTTTGCATCAGAAAACTGGATAATTGGTGATAATTGCGAAATCAATGTCCCTTGTGATTTATTTATAGATGCAATAGAAAATTCAGTAATTACTGTAACCGACAAAGAAGTTTCAAAACAAAATTCCAATAATAATTCACTGTTTAATAGACTTGCTGTTTTGCAAAAACGCATCATTATGTTAATGAGTTCTTCTGCAATTGAGCGTTACCAACATTTTGTGGAAACCTACCCCGGTATTATTCAGAGAGTTCCTCAAAAAATGGTTGCTTCCTATCTTGGCATTACCCCCGAAGCATTGAGTAAAGTAAGGGGTGATAAGGCAAGGACTAAATAATTAAGCCAAACTAATTTCTTAATCTACATTAATGCACAACCTTTTTAAAGGCTGCACCTTTGCATTCTAACTAACACTTTAATAGTATGCAAGAAATGAAAAAAGCTCTAATTAGTGGCGGAACTTCTGGTGTTGGACTCTCTATAGCTAAGCATTTAATTGCCTCCAACTATAAGGTAGTATTAATTGGAAGCAATGGTCCAAAAGGAAAGCGTATTGAAGCTTCTTTGAATGAACACTATCCTAAACAAGTTGAATTTGTACAAATAGATTTAAGCAATCTAAGAGATACAAAAAAATTTACAACTGATTTTATCAGCAAAAACACAAAGTTGGATTTACTTGTAAATACTGCTGGTATATTTTCCCCAAATAGAATAATAACAAATGAAGGTTTTGAAAAGACTTTTGCCATTGGCTATTTAAGTGCTTATCTTCTTTCTACTGAACTGGCTTGTTTACTTGAAAAAGCAGAATATGGAAGAATAGCAAATGTATCTGGAATCAAATTTATGATTGTGAAGAAAAAGCTAGACTTTGACGACCTAAGCTTTTCTAAAAATTATAGTATGCTAAATACAGCCATTACCACCATACATGCAAAAACAGTTCTTACAGAAATTTTAGCAGAAAAATACATAAATAGAGGCATTGATGTTAACTCATTTTTTCCAAGAGCTGTAAAATCAGATTTGACGAAAAGTTTAGGTTGGTGGCAGCGCGCGCTTTTTTCGATTCCTGAGTTATTCTTTGGAAAGGAAAGTACCACTGGGATTTTTGTTTCTAGCTCCCCGACACTCAATAAAGTTACAGGTAAGTATTTTATAAAAACAGAACCTATCGAGCTAAATTTCGAAAAAGGATACAAACAGAAATTACTAGAGCAAACAGAACAATTATTGGCTAAAATATAATGAATCAAACTTTATAAAAATTACAAATATGAACAGCGGACAAGTAGCGGGAAAATCACCCCAAATGGAACAACTGGAAGAAGGGAAAACGTATGCATGGTGTGCATGTGGTAAATCAGAAAATCAACCTTGGTGCAATGGAGCACACATGGGAAGTGAATTTGCCCCAAATGTTTTTAAAGCAGAGGAATCAAAAACGGCTGCCATGTGCATGTGCAGGCAAACAAAAAATCCCCCCTATTGCGATGGCTCGCATATGAGCTTATAAATAAAGCGGCTATACCACATATCGGAGGAACTTTGCTGATAAGCCTTTTGGCAATTTATCTGCAATACAATTAAGTGAAAATTCAACCCATTTTAAATAAAATACAAACAAATAATAGTATGACAGTTTTACACGAAACACAAATAAGCAAAGCCAGAAAAATAGCTGGTTACACCATTTCTATTTTAGCATCATTTATGATATTTATGGCTGGTATAATGAAAATAATTGGTAATGCAGAAATGCAAATTAATATGGCAAAAGTCACAAATTTTGGTGACAAGATGCTATTTATTGGCGTCTTAGAAATAATACTTTTAGTTTTATATTGGTCACCCAAAACAATGAATATTGGCTTTTTCTTGTTGGCTTCTTTTGGAGGCGGTATTATAGTTGCAGAAATAGTTTCAGGAGGTATGCCAATTGCTGGAATTATGGTATCAACTCTTTTTTATGTTGGGACAATGCTAAGAAAACCCTCGTTATATGGGTTGAATGTTTAAACGGTAAAGAAAAAAAAGCATACATCCGCGGTTTTGCATTAGTGGGACTTTAGAGCATTTAATCCCCCCACCATCGCAAAGCCAGCAAAAGTTCGTCGTTAATATGCGACAAAAGAAGCGTACAATAAAAATTCAAACGGTACTAATTACCGAAATCCCGCATGAAGGGTGGCAGCGGAAATCCTCTGTGGAACGAAGTGGAACAGAGATTGCAGCGAACGACCTGACCCGAAGTTTTTACGGAGGGGCATGCCCAAAAAAAACCTTTAACGAAAATGCGTTAAAGGCTTTGAATAATTTATTGGAAGGGCTATAAAATGGCTTTCTTTTTGCCGTCGTTTACGCCTTTTACAAACTTAATAAGTCCGCTCATGTAGGCGTCTTGGTCGTCATAAAGTGCCATGTGGCTTCCGTTGGGACAAAACAAATAGCTGCCGTTTGGAAATTGTACCGACATCCATTGCATGTGTGCGGGATCCATAGTATCGTTTTTGGCTCCTATTACTAGCGTTGGGGTTTTGATATTTTTTAAGTCCATGGAGCGATCCCATTTTTCTAATTTTCCTGAAACGCCAAATTCACTTGGGCCTTGCATGGTTACATATAACGATTGGTTCATTTTTGCAAAAGAACGGTTTACCGGTTCTGGCCATTGATCCAATGGGATTCTACAGATATGTTCTACGTAAAAATTAGGCAGTAGCAATTCCATGTAGCGTGGATTCGTAAAATCTTTCTTAGCTTCTAAGTCGCGAATTTCTTTTAAAACTTCTGGTTTCATTTGTTTTGAAAGTACGTCATCGGCATATTTTCCATATAATGGAATGCTCGACATCATGTTCGAAATGATTAATCCTTTAAGGTTATCTTGGTATTTCACGGCATAATCCATGGCGAGAATTCCTCCCCAAGAATGTCCGAGTAAGTAAAAATTATCTTTGTTGAGTCCTAATCCTATGCGAACTTGTTCCACTTCTTCGACGTAGCGTGGCAAATCCCACATCGTAGTATCTTTTGGATTATCAGAATTTCCGCAACCCAATTGGTCGTAATAAATAAATTCTACGCCTTCTTTTGGTAGGAAACTTTCAAAGCACTCAAAATATTCGTGTGTTGCTCCAGGTCCACCGTTTAGCAAGAGGATTTTCATCTTTGGGTTGTTTCCAA
>JBIPNF010000196.1:0-4811 GCA_044373885.1 Flavobacterium sp.
CTACAATTCAAAAATTTGATCCGTATATCAATGTGGATCCAGGAACCCTAAACCCTTATGAACACGGAGAATGTTACGTTACAGATGACGGTGCAGAAACCGATTTGGACTTAGGACATTACGAGCGTTTCTTGAATGTTCCCACTTCACAAGCCAATAATGTTACCACAGGAAGAGTGTATCTTTCGGTAATTGAAAAGGAAAGAAGAGGTGAATTTTTAGGAAAAACCGTACAAGTTGTTCCTCATATTACTAATGAAATCAAAGAAAGAATGCAATTGCTTGGTAATTCAGGCAATTTTGATATTGTAATCACTGAAATCGGTGGAACTGTTGGTGATATTGAATCCTTGCCATACATCGAATCGGTTCGTCAATTGGTTTGGGAATTAGGCGAAAATAACGGGCTTGTTATCCATTTGACATTGGTTCCTTATTTGGCTGCAGCTGGAGAATTAAAAACGAAACCAACACAACATTCCGTTAAAACTTTGATGGAAAGTGGTATAAAAGCAGATATTTTAGTTTGTAGAACCGAGCACGAATTGTCTGAGGAATTAAGAAATAAATTGGCTTTGTTTTGCAACGTAAAACGCGAAGCAGTCATACAATCTATTGATGCTTCAACTATTTATGAAGTGCCCATTTTGATGCTTGAAGAGGGTCTTGATGTGGTCGCTTTGAAGAAATTAGATTTACCTATAAAATCGGCTCCAGATTTAAAAAATTGGAATACTTTTTTAAGTAGATTAAAAAACCCGAAACATTCTGTAAATATTGGTTTGGTTGGAAAATATGTAGAATTACAAGATTCTTATAAGTCCATTTTAGAAGCATTTATCCACGCAGGAGCTGCAAATGAAACGAAAGTGAATGTGGTTTCCATACACTCGGAATATTTGGATGCTACCAATGCACATGAAAAACTAAAAGATTTAGATGGAATTCTCGTGGCGCCAGGTTTTGGAGGTCGCGGAATTGAAGGAAAAATCGAAACGGTTCGGTATGCAAGAGAAAATAATATTCCTTTTTTAGGAATTTGTTTGGGAATGCAAATGGCAGTTATAGAATATTCAAGAACTATTTTAGGATTGAAAGATGCCAATTCTACGGAGATGGATGAAGGTACTTCCAACCCAGTTATCGATTTGATGGAAGAGCAAAAAACCATCACCGATAAAGGAGGAACAATGCGTCTTGGAGCTTGGAAATGTGATATTAAAGAAAACACATTGGCACACAAAATATATGGTAAAACAAGTATTTTAGAGCGCCATCGTCATCGTTACGAATTTAATGGAGATTATCTTGAAGCATTGGAAAAAGCGGGATTAAAGGCTTCGGGAGTCAATCCAGATACAGGATTGGTAGAAATTGTAGAAATTGAAAACCATCCGTTTTTTATTGGAGTACAATACCATCCAGAATACAAAAGTACCGTTGCTAATCCCCACCCACTTTTTGTGAGTTTTGTTGCAGCAACTGTTAAAGCGAAAAAAAAATAGTATTTTCGCTTAATAAAAATTAAATTAATAGTAATTCTATATAATGGAAGATAAGAAATTAGACCTCAATTCAATCATTGGCTTCGTTTTGATTTTTGGAATTTTGATTTGGATGATGTACCAAAATCAGCCAACTGAAAAAGAAATTGCTGCCGAAAAAGCCAAAAAGGAACAAGTTGTTGCTGCTGCTGAGAAATCAAAGCAAGTCGTTGCAAAAGAAGCTGTAATTGCTATTGATGCTGCAGCTGTTGGCGATACATTGCAAATGGCAAAATTTAAAAAATCGTTAGGAAATTTTGCTTATTCTGCAACATTACCATCTGCAAAAGATACGGTTACAACAATTGAAAATGAGTTGGTTCGCATTACAATCGCTAATAAAGGGGGTTATATTGTTGAAGCAATTTTGAAAAATTTTGAAAAATTCAAGAAAGGATCAGGTGAATTAGTTGAATTGATTAAAGACAATAATTCAAATTTAAACATACAATTAGTTACCAACGACAATCATACTTTAAATACAAAAGAGTTATTTTTTGAACCAACATTAACAAAAGTTGGGGACAATCAATTTCTTACGATGCGTTTGAAAGCAGGGGCAAATGAATTCTTGGAATACCAATATATATTGAAATCAAACGATTATATGATTGGTTTTGACCTTCGTTCACAAGGGTTGAATAAAGTCTTGAATACATCAAAACCTTTGGATTTACAATGGGATTTGAAAACTTTTAGAACAGAGAAAAGTATTTCGTATGAAAACAGATATACCTTGCTTAATTATGAATATGGCGATGAAAAATTCAATAATGTTAGTGATGGTAACAACCAAGAAGAAACGCTAGATAATGTAAAATTCATCGCGTTCAAACAACATTTCTTTTCTACAATTTTATTGACCGATACGCCATTTGCGAAAGCGGTTTTAAAATCTAATAATTTAGTTGTTGATGAAAATAAAGATACAATTTTCATCAAACAATTCAATGCTAACGTGCCTTTGGCGTTTGCTAATGGAGAAGTAAATTATAAGATGAATTTGTATTTCGGACCTTCAGATTATAAAACCTTAAGTGATTACAACAAGAATATTGAAAAAATTATTCCATTGGGTTGGGGGATTTTTGGATGGATAAATAAATTTATTTTCATACCGTTATTTGGATTTTTAAGTTCTTATATTTCTTATGGAATTGCAATTATTGTATTCACAATTCTGATCAAAATTGCAATGTCGCCAATTACATACAAATCGTTTTTGTCTCAAGCAAAAATGAAAGTATTGCGACCAGAAATTACAGAATTGAATGAAAAATTCAAGAAGGAGCCTGCGAAAAAGCAACAAGAAACAATGAAATTATACAATAAAGCGGGTGTGAACCCAATGGCTGGTTGTATACCTGCATTAATTCAGTTGCCGTTCATGTACGCTTCGTTTCAGTTTTTCCCATCTGCATTTGAATTAAGACAAAAAGGATTTCTTTGGGCAGACGATTTATCTTCGTTTGATGAAATTGCAAAACTACCGTTCAACATTCCATTTTATGGAAGTCACATCAGTTTGTTTCCGATATTGGCTGCAATTGCGATTTTCTTTTATATGAAAATGACTTCTGGCGATCAACAAATGGCAGCTCCATCGCAAGAAGGTATGCCTGATATGGCTAAAATGATGAAAATCATGATTTATGTTTCGCCATTAATGATGTTATTTTTCTTCAATAGTTACGGAGCTGGATTGAGTTTGTATAACTTTATTTCCAATTTAATAACTATTGGAATTATGTTAGTCATCAAAAATTATATTGTTGACAATGACAAAATTCATGCTCAAATTCAAGAAAATAAATTGAAAGAGCCTAAAAAACAAGGTAAGTTCCAACGAAAAATGCAAGAGATTATGGAACAAGCTGAAGCTCAAAAGGCACAGCAAAAAAAGAAATAATTGATTTTTATTTATAATACAAAAAGCTCCCTTAATATTAATATGGGAGCTTTTTTTTTATTTTTTTTCACAAAATAGGCAGCAAGACTTTGTCAAGCACATGAATAACTCCGTTAGCACATTGAACGTCTGTTGCAATTATTGTTGACAATCTATTGTTGGCATCTTTAATTCTCGCAGTAGTTGTTAATTGAATCGTAAACATCTGGGACATTTGAAGCGTCTGAACAACTTGTCCATCTGTTAAACTACTTGCCAAAATTCCGCCATTTACCACATGATATTGAAGTACTTTTGTCAAATTACTTGACGAAACCCCCGCAATTCCACCTGGTGCTAATTCTATATTTAATGCCGTAAACGCATCATTAGTAGGGGCAAATACTGTAAACGGTCCTGTACCAGATAAGATTGAGACAAAATCAGGTTGACCTGCACTTGTTAAAGCCCCAACTAAACTAGTAAAATTTGGATTTGCAAGAGCATGTGTTACGATGGTAGGCAAATTAATCACTTCATCAACAATGTGAATTACTCCGTTAGTAGCCAATATGTCTGCAGTGGTGACCATTGAAACGCCATTAAGCGTAACGCCGTTTGTACCAATATTTACATACATACTCAGAGTGTTGGTTGTAGATGAAGCACCTTTTCCTAATGTTTTAATGTATCCAGTAGATAAATCAGTCGATTTTGCTACACTACCAATAACATGATTTAGTAAAATTTCTTTTAAAACGGCATCTGGAACATCATTAATTGTAGCGTAAGGTGTTGTAGCGAGAAATGTTGTAAATGCAGCATTCGTTGGAGCAAATACGGTGTAAGTACCGCTTGATTTTAATGTGGTTGTTAAATCCACTTTGTTGAGTGCTTCGACTAGAATACTTAAATTAGCTGTTTTTGATGCTATTCCAGCGATTGAATTGTCAATTGGATTTTCGTCATCGTTGTCACTTTCACAGGATGTTCCGATGATTGCTAAAAAGGTAAAGAGAGTAAGAAAACTAATTTTTAATAAATTTTTCATAGTGTTGATTTTTAATTGTTTACTCTAAATTAATTATTAATTTTGACAAATCGTTTACAATAAACAAGTCACTACCAAAGTTTATTATTATTTTATTTATTGTTTAATTAGCTAATTTCAATGCTTATTTTAAAACTATAAGATTTATCCTAATTTTTATGAAATAGCACTATTTTTAATTTACGAAGATTTAAACAGTACGTAAATAATATATAAATGTTGCAATTCAACGGTTATTTTGGTTCATAACTTAGTTGGTAATCTTTCGTTATATATTTATTGGCTGAACTTCAGAATAGATTTTATTTAAGTCAGAGATAAAGTTTTT
>JBIPNF010000031.1:0-15991 GCA_044373885.1 Flavobacterium sp.
GTAAATAATATATAAATGTTGCAATTCAACGGTTATTTTGGTTCATAACTTAGTTGGTAATCTTTCGTTATATATTTATTGGCTGAACTTCAGAATAGATTTTATTTAAGTCAGAGATAAAGTTTTTCAAATTTTGTTAAAGTATTGATTAATAATAAAATATGTTTCTTATAATCTAAAAAATATTAGCGGTATAAGTTCTAATTTAATATGTAAATTTGTAGCTGTTTATTCTAATAAAATTGTTTCTCCAAAATTAAATTATAATGAAAATTACTAAGTTTTGTTTTTTAATAGTTATCATGGTATTCAGCTTTAGTACAACTATTTTCTCCCAATCTGATTTTAATAAATTAGATGAAAATGGTAAGAAAAATGGTGTTTGGAAAGGTGCTTATGAAGTATCAAAACGTCCTCGATACGAAGGCACTTTTGAGCATGGAAAAGAAATTGGTTTGTTTACTTATTTTGACGATACCAAGACTTCATCTGTAATAGCAACCCGCGAATTTAATAGCAAAGACAATTCGGCATACACTATTTTTTACGATCCAAAGAAAAATAAAGTTAGCGAAGGAAAGGTGATTAACAAGCTTCATGAAAGCGCCTGGATTTATTACCATAAGGCTTCTGCAATTGTCATGACTTTAGAAAATTATAAAAACGGAAAATTAGAAGGTTTAAAAACAATTAACTTTCCTTCTGGTAAAGTGGCTGAATTAACCAATTATAAAAATGGAACTAGAGAAGGTGTTTATAAAAAACTTGCGGAAAATGGAGTGATTCTTGAGGAATCGGTTTATTTAAATGGCGAACTTAATGGTACTTCAACATTCAAAGGTCCAGATGGATTAGTGGTTGCAAAAGGAATGTTCAAACAAGGAAAAAAAGTTGGAATTTGGTTCTTCTATGAAAATGGAAAATTAGTAAGTAAAGACAATTTCGATAAACCTCGTAAAAAATTCCAAAAACGAGAAGCAATTAGAAAAGAGGAATAGTTGAAATGAAATTCAAAAGAATACATCCTTGAAAAACTAAAATTAATGGTATCTTTACACACCTTTTTTAGGTTTTAAATCTTTCAAAAAAATACAAATGAAACGTGTTGTAGTTGGGCTTTCTGGTGGAGTTGATTCAAGTGTTGCAGCCTATTTGTTGCAACAACAAGGATATGAAGTGATTGGCCTTTTTATGAAGAATTGGCATGATGATTCAGTAACAATTTCTAATGAATGTCCATGGCTAGAAGATAGTAACGACGCACTTTTAGTTGCCGAAAAATTAGGGATTCCATTTCAAACAGTAGATTTAAGCGAACAATACAAAGAAAAAATCGTTGATTATATGTTCAACGAATATGAAAAAGGAAGAACCCCAAATCCTGATGTATTGTGCAACCGTGAAATAAAGTTTGATGTTTTTATGAAAATCGCTCTAAGTCTTGGCGCCGATTTTGTAGCAACTGGACATTATTGCAGAAAGGGTGAAACTGAAGTTAATGGAAAAAAAGTATTTCAATTGCTTGCTGGTGCTGATAATAATAAAGATCAATCGTATTTTTTATGTCAATTATCGCAGGAACAATTATCAAAATCGTTATTTCCTATAGGAGAATTAACCAAACCTGAAGTGCGCGAAATTGCAACTGAAATGGAATTGGTTACAGCCGAAAAGAAAGATTCTCAAGGTTTGTGTTTCATTGGAAAAGTTCGATTACCCGAGTTTTTACAACAAAAATTGCAACAAAAAGAAGGGTTAATCGTTCAAATAGATAAATCTGATTTAGTTTATAATAAAGTTGAACTAAAATTTGATTCAATTGAAGAAGAATTAGCTAATGAAGCTCGAAATATTCCGTATCATCCAGAAATGGGAAAAGTGGTTGGAAAGCACCAAGGTGCGCATTATTTTACGACAGGACAGCGCAAAGGATTGAATGTTGGCGGCACAAAAGAGCCCTTATTCATTATCGATACGAATGTTGAAACCAATACAATTTATACCGGTTTGGGAAATGAACATCCCGGATTATTCAAAAAAGCATTGTTTATTGAAAAATCTGAAATTCACTGGATTCGTGAAGATTTGGCTTTAGCTAATGCAGAATCGATGGTTGTTTTTGCTCGTATTCGCTACCGTCAACCCTTGCAAAAAGCAATTTTACATCAATTTGAAAGTGGAATGTACGTGCAATTTGAAGAACCGCAATCCGCTATCACAGATGGACAATTTGTAGCTTGGTATTTGGAAGATGAATTAGTTGGTTCGGGAGTAATTTCCTAATTTAGTATTTAATTACTATCTAAAATGAAAAAAATACTATTGATATTTGTTTTATTTGTTTCTTACTTAAGCTTTTCACAAGAAGATGCTTGGGTTTATTTTAAAGACAAACCCAACAGTCAGTATTATTTTTCCAATCCTTTGCAAATGCTTTCTCAACGTGCTTTGAATAGAAGAATTACTCAAAACCTCCCTTTAGATTTATTAGATATTCCAATCCATCAAGCCTATATCGATCAGATTACTGGAACCCCCGGAATAACGGTTAAGGCAAAATCAAAATGGTTGAATTGTTTGCACATTCGCGGGACACAAGTAAATATTCAAGCCCTAAGTTTACTTTCATTTGTAGACCACGTTTCATTTGCTAATCGGAGTTTAAATGTTGGTGGAAAGCTTTCTAATTTATCTACTTTTAATCCTGTAAATAAGATTTTAGAAGCACAAATTTCTTTTAATTATGGAAATTCAGCCAATCAAATCCAAATGTTGAATGGTCATTTATTACACCAACAAAATTATACGGGAACGGGTAAAATAATTGCTGTTTTAGATGCAGGATTCCCTAGTGTTGATGTTGCACAGCCGTTTCAAAGATTGCGTGATAATAGCCAAATTCTAGGTGGTTATAATTTTGTGGACAGAAGTTCCAATTTCTATTCGATGAGTAATCACGGAACTATGGTGCTTTCTACGATGGGTGGATTTGTTGATAATCAGTTGGTTGGAACAGCTCCGGATGCGTCATATTATTTATTTGTAACCGAAGACAGTTCGTTAGAAAATCCTTTAGAAGAATCACTTTGGGTAGAAGCAGCCGAAATGGCAGACAACTTAGGAACAGATATCATCAATACTTCACTGGGTTATTTTGGATACGACAACCCAAATTACAGTCACACGTATGAGGATATGAATGGCATTACAACATTTATTTCTCGTGGAGCAAATATTGCTTTTAGTAGAGGAATGGTCGTAGTTGTATCAGCAGGAAATTCCGGAAATTCTGCAAACGTCCATATAGGTTCCCCAGCTGATGCGGTTGCTGTTTTGACTGTTGGCGCTGTGGATTCAGCTCGAACGTATGCGAGTTTCAGTTCAATCGGACCGTCATATGATGGAAGGGTTAAACCTGATGTAATGGCGCAGGGATTAAATGCAGTAGTTTCAAATCCAAATGGAACGATTGTAATAAATAGCGGCACTTCCTTTTCTGGGCCAATTATAGCTGGAATGGTTGCAAGTTTTTGGCAGGCTTTTCCAACATTTACAAATGCGCAAATAACACAATTTATAAAGACATCAGCCGATCATTTTACAACTCCAAACGCTCAATATGGTTATGGAATTCCTAATTTTCAATTGGCTTTAACCAATGCCTTATCGAGTTTGCAGTTTCATTCTGATTTAATTAATGTCTATCCAAATCCTGTAAAAGATCTAGTTACTTTTTCAATACCTACAATAGGTTCAACGAAAGAAATTACCATTTATAATAACTTAGGTCAAATGGTTATCAATCAAAGCAGCATAAATCAGATTCAAAATATATCTTTGCAAGCATTAGAAAGCGGTATTTATTTTTATAAAATTGCGGTTGCAAATGGAACGAAAGTCGGAAAATTAATAAAACAATAAATTGTCAACCAGCAAAAACTTGACACCTCACATTTAATGAATAAAATAACAAACCTTTTCAATATTAAATATCCAATCATTCAAGGCGGAATGATTTGGAATAGTGGCTATAAATTGGCTAGCGCCGTTAGCAATGCTGGTGGTTTAGGATTAATTGGTGCCGGTTCGATGTATCCTGAAGTTTTGCGGGAACACATTAAAAAGTGCAAAAAAGCAACGGACAAACCTTTTGGCGTCAATGTTCCAATGTTGTATCCAAATATTGAAGAAATAATCAATATAATTGTCGAAGAAGGGGTTAAAATAGTTTTTACATCAGCAGGAAATCCTAAAACTTGGACGTCATTTTTAAAAGAAAAAGGAATTACTGTAGTTCATGTGGTAAGCAGTTCTAAATTTGCTTTAAAAGCACAAGAAGCGGGTGTAGACGCTGTGGTCGCCGAAGGCTTTGAAGCGGGTGGGCACAATGGAAGGGAAGAAACGACTACATTAACATTAATTCCAATGGTAAAAGAGCAACTCTCAATTCCATTAATTGCTGCAGGCGGAATTGCGACAGGAAGAGCAATGTTAGCCGTAATGGTTTTAGGTGCAGATGGAGTTCAAGTTGGTTCCAGATTTGCAGCTTCTGTTGAATCTTCGGCACATCAAAATTTTAAGAATACAATTATCAATATTAAAGAGGGAGATACGCAAGTCACTTTGAAAGAACTGGCGCCCGTTCGGTTAATAAAAAATAAATTTTATGATGATATTCAGGATTTGTATAAAAAAGCGCCAACACCAGAAGAATTAAAAACGTTATTGGGAAGAGCAAGAGCAAAAAAAGGAATGTTTGAAGGGGATTTAGTCGAAGGTGAATTAGAAATTGGCCAAATTGCAGGAATAATTCACAAAATACAACCTGTTGTAGAAATCATAACTGATATGGTTTCAGAATTTGAAACTGCCAAGAAAGAAGTACAAAAGCTATAATATAAATGCGCAAAAAGAGTGAAAAATTTAAAGATGAAAATAATAAAAACACTATTCTTATTTCTGATTTTTAGTATAGGAATTCAAAAAGCATTCAGTCAAACGTATAAATTTGAAGCTACGGGTTTTAGTGTATTGGAAAAAGACAACAAGGGCGGTTGGGGAAGTTGGTCGGAATTACAACCTGTTAATATTGTTATTACTTTAGATACGGATAAGAATAGAATTATTGTTTATTCCAAAGAAATTCAGTTGTACGAAATTCAAAATTATGAAGAAAAGCAAGAAAGTGAAACCGACGAAATTTATCCATTTGTTTGTAAAGATATCGATGGAGAGGAATTTACAATTTCAATAATCACTAGAAAAAATCAAAACAACAGAAAGCAATTGTACATCAACCAAAAAAATGTAATTATTGTATATAACATTGTAAATTTTCCTGATAAAGGGATAAATGAAACAGCTGTAAAAAAATAATTGCGAAAACTTCTAACACTTTCACAATTATCTTAAGTATAAAAAATAAATTAAAATTTGTTTTCTACTTCGGCAGCTTGTAACATTAAATAATGCAAATCGGTGTTTTTAATAAACGAATTCAAAAGTTCACTTCCAGGTCCAAACATAGCTAATTCACTATAATCGGCAGAATGATCCATACTTATCCAACCCACAGAATTGTGCTTTTTTTGAATTTCAGACAATACTTTAAAGGGTAAATGTTTTGGATTATACAATCCGTCTTCCATTTTTATAGTGCTGTAGAAACTTAAAAGTTCTTTGGCTTCCTCTTCTTGAACGGCAATATTTGTAGCAAATTCAATTCTTTCAATTATTTGACTAACAGAACTTTCTTTACCAATTCCGTTTAGAATCCAATCGTTGGTTTGTTTGTAATTTTGAATAGTATCAAAATTTGCATTTACTTCTTTACCATAAATTAAACCTGGATTGGCATTTCCATGATCGGTAGTAATAATTACCAATGTGTTTTTGTCTTTTTCAGCAAAATCAATTGCTACTTTAATAGCTTCATCATGAGCTACTTGATCGTATATTAATCCAGTAATATCATTTCCATGCGCTGCCCAATCTACTTTTCCAGCTTCAACTTGCAATACAAAACCGTTAGGGTGGTTTTTCATTTTATCAATTGCGCGTGATGTCATTTCGGCCAAACTTGGAGAAGAAGTAGTTAATTCTTTGCTGCTTTCTCTGTCTTTTGCGTAAGGCAATCCATCCAAATTAAATACACCTAAAATGGGTTTACTATTGTCAATGGAAAGCATTTCATTTCTGTCTTTTACAACATTGAAACCATTTGTAATAAAATCTTGGTATAAATCTTTTTTATCTTTTCGATTTTCAGAGGAGAAGAATTTATCGCCTCCACCCATCATTATGTCAAATTTTAAATCGAGGTACATTTCGGCAATTGCTTCTTGACTATTTCTACTTTTTGAAGTTACACAAAAACCTGCTGGGGTAGCATGGGTAATTGGAACTGTGGTTACACACCCCGCCATTTTCCCTGCTTTTTTGAATTTTTGCCATATCGGTAAATATTCTTCGCCATTAATGCCAATATTTAATGCACCGTTTTTTACACGAAAACCACCTCCCCAAGAGGAACTAGCAGCAGAAGAATCTGTAACAATTGAAGATGCCGAAGCCATATCCATCAAGGATCTTTTGACACGATTATCTTTGTATAATTGAATCCAATTACTGCCTTTTCCTGTTTTTCGATTTAAGTATAAATCCGCCATATTTAGCGTACCTGAACTCATTCCATCACTAACGATTACGATAATGTTTTTGGCTTTTTTATTTTTATTGGAACTATCAAAATCAATTTCTTGACCGATACTTTGAAATGGATTTATTATTGTGGCGCCTATGGCAGCGAGCGACCCATTTTTGAAAAATTTCCTTCTGTCCATCTTTGGCTTTTAAATTTTTCCAAAGGTAAAAAAAGTAATGTTATTATATGTTAACAGTTTATTATTTAATAAAAAATAATTATACCAGTTTGATCTGATTTTTCAATAAATCTTCAAAAGTTTCTCTTTCGCGAATTAAGATTCCTTTTCCATCTTTCCATAAAACTTCTGCAGGTTTGTATCTAGAATTGTAATTGGAAGCCATCGAAAAGCAGTAAGCACCAGCATTTCTAAAACAGAGAAGGTCACCTTCTTTAATTTCAGCAATTCTTCGGTTATTGGCAAAAGTGTCAGTTTCACAAATATATCCAACAACGGTATAAAATCGTTCTTTTCCTTTTGGGTTGGAAATGTTTTCGATATGGTGTTGCGAACCATATAACATTGGACGAATCAAGTGATTGAAACCGCTGTCAATTCCTGCAAAAACAGTTGAAGTCGTTTGTTTTACTACATTTACTTTTGCTAAAAAGAATCCTGCCTCACTCACTAAAAATTTCCCTGGTTCAAATGCCAACGTTAATTCTCTTCCGTAAGCCGCTTCAAAAGCAAGAAATCTTTTGGAGAGTTTTTTCCCTAATTCTTCAATATTCGTTTCAATATCGCCTTTGTTATAAGGAACTTTAAAACCACTTCCGAAATCTAAGAAATCTAAGGTTTTAAAGTTATTGGCTGCTTCAAATAGAATTTCTGCAGCATAAAGAAATACTTCGATATCTAAAATATCAGAACCCGTGTGCATGTGGATTCCATTGATGTGCATTTTTGTGTTTTCAACAATTCTCAAAATATGAGGCATTTGATGTATAGAAATCCCAAATTTACTATCGATATGTCCCACAGAAATATTAGAATTCCCACCTGCCATTACGTGTGGATTAATACGAATGCAAACAGGTACGTTCGGATGTTTCGTTCCAAATTGCTCTAAAACGGAAAGATTATCAATGTTGATTTGAACTCCAAGTGCGGCAGCTTCTTCGATTTCTTCAAATGAAACGCCGTTGGGAGTATATATGATTTGTTGTGGTTCAAAACCTGCATAAATACCTAACTTCACTTCTTGAATAGAAACGGTGTCTAAATTAGAACCAATAGATTTTAAAAGCTGAAGAATAGCAATATTTGACAATGCTTTTGCAGCATAATTAATCCGTAATCGCGGAACTTTTGCGAAAGCATTGGTTAATCTTTTATATTGTGATTGGATTTTTGCAGCATCATAAACATATAATGGACTTCCAAACTCTTCGGCTAATTTTACTAATTCTTGTGACTGCATTGCTTTATAATTTTATGCAAATTTAAAGTTATAAGCTTCGCAAACAAAGCAAATTTAATTTAATAACAAAATATAACTAATTGTTATATTTGTAACAATAAATTATAAACTCGGTAAATCTCCATTTCCTTTAGTTGGTAAATTAGTGGAGCCCATCAAATATAAATCGACAACGCGTGCCGCTTCACGACCTTCAGATATTGCCCAAACAATTAATGACTGTCCACGTCGCATATCACCAGCAGTGAAAATATGAGGTATGTTGGTTTGATAATTTGTAGCTTTATAGTTGTTTCTCATATCAATTTCCAATCCCAATTGTTCGCTTAATGTTTTTTCAGGACCAGTAAATCCAAGTGCTAATAAAGCCAATTCGCAAGGCCATATTTTCTCGGAACCCTCTTTTTCAATCAATTCAGGTCGTTGCCCTGGAACCATTTTCCAAGCAACTTCAACAGTTTTTAATCCAACTAATTCTCCCTTTTCATTAGCGATGAATTCTTTAGTATTAATAAGCCAATTTCTATCACAACCTTCTTCGTGAGAGGAGGAAGTCTTTAATTGTAAAGGCCAAAATGGCCAAGGTGTTGCAGTACTTCTTCCAACGGGCGGTTTGGGCATAATCTCAAAATTTGTAACTGATTTTGCTCCTTGACGGTTCGATGTTCCAACACAATCGGAACCCGTATCACCGCCACCAATTACGATTACATTTTTATTTTTTGCAGAAATTTGATTTGGTATTGTTTCCCCATACAATGATTTTGTTTGTTGCGTTAAAAAAGTCATCGCTTGCACAACTCCTTTACTTTCAATTCCTTTTGTAGGCAAACTTCTACTTTCAGTTGAACCACCACATAAGACTATTGAATCAAAAGCTTTTAGTTCTTCAACGCTATAATTAACACCAACATTTACGTTGACTTTAAATACAACTCCTTCGGCTTCTAAAACTTTGACACGACGGTCGATAATTCCTTTTTCTAATTTGAAATTTGGAATTCCATAACGCAATAATCCGCCAATAGCATTGTCTCTTTCGAAAACTGTAACTGTATGTCCAGCACGATTTAATTGTTGTGCTGCAGCCAATCCAGCAGGTCCAGAACCAATTACAGCAACTGTTTTCCCTGTTCTTGTTGCAGGTATTTGTGGTTTAATCCAACCTTCTGCAAAACCTCTTTCAATCATGTTTTTTTCGATATTTTCGATTGCAACGGGTTCGCTGATTATTCCTAACACGCATGATTTTTCACATGGAGCAGGGCAGAGGCGACCTGTAAATTCAGGAAAATTATTGGTAGATTGCAATACTTCTAAAGCACCTTGCCATTCTTCTTGATGTACCATATCATTAAAATCGGGAATCAAATTTCCCAATGGACAAGAGCTATGACAAAACGGAATCCCGCAATCCATACATCTTGAACCTTGCTCTTTTATTTTTTCTTTGGATAATGGAATCGTAAATTCATTGTAATTTGATATACGTTCTACAACGGCAACGTTACTTTCGTCGGTTCTTGCAAATTCTTTAAATCCTCCTATTTTTCCCATAATATATAGTGTCAAATGTCTTAGTCACGTATCACTAAGACTTATATTTAGTGCTTCTTTTTGCTATTAATTTGTAATTGCTAATGCTTCTTTTTGTGCCTCTTGAGCTACTCTTTGCAATGCTATCTTATAATCTGTTGGCATTACTTTCACGAAATGATTTTGTTGGTTTTCAAAATCTTCCAAAATTCTTTTTGCCAAAGGACTATTAGTAAACAAAGAATGATTTTTTATTAAATTTCTTAATCTAGTGATGTCTTCAAGTTCTAAAGTTTCAAAAGCAACCATTTCCATATTGCATAAAGTGGCATCGAATGTATTTTCAGGATTGTAAACGTAGGCAATTCCACCGCTCATTCCCGCAGCAAAATTCCGACCTGTTTTTCCTAGAACGACAACAGTTCCACCGGTCATGTATTCGCAACCGTGGTCTCCAATGCCTTCTACAACCGCAGTTGCTCCAGAATTTCTAACGGCAAAACGTTCGCCTGCCATTCCATTTATATAGGCTTGACCTGTAATGGCACCGTAAAGCGCTACGTTTCCAATAATGATATTTTCTTCGGGTTTGAAAGTTGCTGCAGGAGGTACTTTGATGATTAATTTGCCTCCAGAAAGCCCTTTTCCTAAATAGTCATTGCAATTTCCATGTATTTTAAATGACAATCCATTGGTTGCAAAAGCGCCAAAACTTTGACCTGCAGAACCTTCAAAATCAATTAAAATAGTATCTTCAGGTAATCCTTGAGCGCCATAAATTTTAGATATTTCGTTACTCAAAATAGCTCCCACAGAACGGTCAGTATTTTTGATTTTGAAATTAACTCGTGTTTTTTCTTTTCTATAAATAGATGGAATAGCCGCTTTTATGATTTCAAAATCCAATACGTTTTCTAAGGCATGGTCTTGGCAAGAATCATTGTAATTACTCACTTTATTAGCAATTTCTGGCTTGTATAAAATCGCTGATAAGTCTAAACCACTCGCTTTATAATGTTGAATTGCTTTATTAACGTTCAATTTTTGAGATTGCCCAACCATTTCTTTCAATGTTCTAAATCCTAATTGAGCCATAATAACTCTCAATTCTTCCGCAATAAAATACATGAAATTGATAATGTGTTCAGGAGTTCCTTTGAAATTTTTTCTCAATTCTGGATCTTGTGTAGCAATTCCCACAGGACATGTATTTAAGTGACAAGCACGCATCATAATACAACCAGAGGCAACTAATGGTGCAGTTGCAAATCCAAATTCCTCTGCTCCTAATAAAGCTGCAATGGCAACATCACGTCCAGTTTTTAATTGGCCATCACATTCTAAAACAACTCTGCCACGCAAATCATTTAATAATAAGGTTTGTTGGGCTTCCGCTAATCCTAATTCCCATGGAATTCCCGTGTGTTGTAACGATGTTAATGGTGCAGCACCTGTTCCACCATCATAACCAGAAATCAAAATTACATCGGCTTTGGCTTTTGCAACTCCCGCAGCGATGGTTCCAACACCAACTTCAGAAACCAATTTCACATTGATTCTTGCTTCGCGATTGGCATTTTTTAAATCAAATATCAATTGTGATAAATCTTCTATAGAATAAATGTCGTGGTGTGGAGGAGGAGAAATCAAACCTACATAAGGAGTTGAATTTCTTACTTCTGCAATCCAAGGTACCACTTTGTCGCCCGGTAATTGTCCGCCTTCACCTGGTTTTGCACCTTGCGCCATTTTTATTTGTATCTCTTTGGCATTTGTCAAATAGTTTATAGAAACACCAAATCTTCCTGATGCTACTTGCTTGATGGCACTATTTCTAGAATCTCCGTTAAGGTCTTTTTGAAAACGTTTTGGATCTTCTCCGCCCTCTCCAGAATTACTTTTACCACCAATTCTGTTCATCGCAATAGCTAAATTTTCATGTGCTTCTTGGCTAATTGAGCCGTAAGACATTGCGCCAGTTTTGAATTTTTTTACAATTTCTGTCCAAGGTTCTACTTCGTCAATCGAAATTGGATCTAAGTTATTGAATTCAAATAAACCTCTGATGGTCATTAAATTCTCGCTTTGGTCGTTCACCATATCTGAATATTCCTTATAACTTTCAGGACTATTCAAGCGAACGGCTTGCTGTAATTTTGAAATGGTCGTCGGATTGAACATGTGTTTTTCACCGTTTCTTCGCCATCGGTAAATCCCACCAATTTCTAAAGGTAATAAGTTGGCAATTTTAGAATTTGGAAATGCTTTTTGGTAGCGTTTTTTAACTTCTTTTTCAATTTCCATTAAACCAATACCTTCAATTCTAGAAGGTGTGAATGGAAAATATTTAGAAGTAAAGGTTTTGTTTAAGCCTAAAATTTCAAAAATTTGGGCTGCTCTATAAGAATGTAAAGTAGAAATCCCAATCTTATTCATGATTTTCAGAATTCCTTTTGCAATGGCTTTATTATAATTTTTGATGGCATAATCGGCTTTAATACCCGTAATAAATCCAGAATTTATTTGGTTGTGAATAATTTCATTCACCATATACGGGTTAATCGCACTAGCGCCATAGCCAAATAATAAAGCAAAATGATGCGGTTCACGAGGTTCGGCAGATTCGATAATAATTCCGAATTTAGAACGTGCTTTTAAGATATTCAACGAATGATGAATGTAAGAACATGCTAATAACATTGGAATAGGTGCCAATTTATCACTAACGCCTCTATCTGAAATGATCACTATATTACAACCTTCGGAAACGGCTTTGAAAGTAGCTTGAACGCATTTTTCTAGAGCACGTTCCAAGCCATTTACCCCTTTTTCAATTTCATATAAGGTAGAAATAGTCACGGATTTGAAATCGGCATGATTGATATTTCTAATTTTATCTAAATCTTCATTCGAAATAACAGGATTTTGAATTTTTAGTTTTTTGCAATGTTTGGGATCAATATCAAAAATATTAAAATCGCCTCCTATGGCTAAACTTATATCGGTAATAATTTCTTCACGTATTCCATCTAAGGGTGGATTGGTAACTTGGGCGAACAATTGTTTGAAGTAATTGTATAACAATTGCGGTTGGTCAGATAGTACGGCTAGCGGAGTATCATTTCCCATTGAACTAAGTGCTTCGGCACCTGTTGTTCCCATTGGGTTTATTATAGTTTTTAAATCTTCAACAGTGTATCCAAATAAGCGTTGGCGTGTTTCAAAATCCATCACTTCAACTGGAATTTCATTTTCTGTATAAGGGATTTTTGCAAGTTGCAATAAATTTTCATCCAGCCATTTTTTGTAAGGTCTTTTGGTTACAATGGAATTTTTTACTTCGTCGTCTTCAATAATTCGACCTTCATTCATGTCCACAAGGAACATTTTCCCAGGTTCCAATCTTCCGTGTTGCACAACATCTTCAGGATTAATATCTAAAACACCAATTTCGGAGGACATAATTACGAAGCCACTTTTTGTGAGTGTATATCGTGAAGGACGCAATCCGTTTCTGTCTAATAAAGCGCCAATTACATTTCCATCGGTGAACGGAATTGAAGCGGGTCCGTCCCAAGGTTCCATAATACATGCATTGTATTCGTAGAAAGCTTTTTTATCTTCTGACATACTTTGGTGTCGCTCCCAAGCCTCTGGAACTACCATCATCATTGCTTCGGGTAAAGATCGTCCAGTCATTAATAACAATTCGACAACCATATCCATCGATGCAGAATCTGATTTCCCTTCTAATATTATGGGGAATAATTTTTTTATATCAGCACCAAAAACATCACTTTTCATCAACTCTTCTCGCGCTCGCATTCGGCTGATATTACCTCTTAAGGTGTTGATTTCTCCATTGTGGCACATGTATCTGAAGGGCTGTGCCAATTCCCAAGAAGGAAAAGTATTGGTTGAGAATCGTTGATGAACCAGTGCCAATCGGGTAACCAAATCGGTATCGGATAAATCGGTATAATAGCGACTGATGTCTTCTGGCATCAATAATCCTTTATATATTATTGTGGTAGTTGAAAAACTAGAAAAGTAGTATTGGTGACTTTGTGAAATTTTAGATTTTATAACGGCATGTTCCGATATTTTTCTGGCAGCAAATAGTTTGGCATTGAATTCGGCTTCTGATAATTCTAAACCATTTTTTCCAACAAAAACTTGCATTACGGAGGGTTCTTTTTTAGCGGCAATTTTTCCTAAATTTGAAGCGTCAACAGGAACTTCACGCCAACCTAAAACGGTTAAATTTTGTTCTTTTACAGCAGTTTCAAAAGTGGTTTTACAAAACGCTACTTGGTTTTTACTTTTCGGCAAAAACAACATTCCTACGCCATATTCTCTTGGTTCTGGTAGTTCAAAATCACATACTTTTTTGAAGAAATCATGAGGAATGTCAAATAAAATACCGGCTCCATCACCAGTTCTTCCATCTGAGCTTACGGCGCCTCTATGTTCTAATTTTATTAATATATCTAATGCTTTATGAATGATATCATTCGACTTAATTCCATTTAAATTGCAAATAAATCCCGCACCACAATTATCATGTTCAAATTCTGGTAAATAGAGGCCTTGAGCTTTAACTTTCATGCTTGATAATTTTTTACTAAATTACTATATTCACTGATTATAATTTAATGAAAATGGCATTTCGGGTAATTTTTACTACTACATCAATTAAAAGTTTAAATAATAACAATTACTTAATTTTGGACTTTTAATTTAACGATTTGATAATTTGTTTTTCGTTTAACGGCTATTTTTTCGGTTAAAATACATGAAATATAGCATTTTAATCACTTTACTAAATCGTTATAGTTTCTTTTAATTGATTATTAAACTGATTAAACTGTTTTTATTCCCTATTGAATTTAAGAATTTGATAATGTAAAATTGATTTTTTTAGTAATTAAATTCTTATTGAATTTATTAAGGAAAAACATTTCGCTTTTAACTTCATTTGTGTTATTTTTGTGCTCCCGAAACGTCGGGATTAAAAAGTCAAAAATTTCATTATGGACATACACGAATACCAAGGGAAAGAAATATTAGCCAGTTATGGCGTAAAAATTCAACGTGGTTATGTTGCAAACAATCCGCAAGAGGCGGTTGCTGTAGCAAAACAATTAACTGCTGAAACGGGAACAGGATGGCACGTTATTAAAGCACAAGTTCACGCTGGTGGACGCGGAAAAGGTGGAGGAGTGAAACTTGCTAAAAATTTGCAGCAAGTTGAAGAAATTGCAGGACAAATTATCGGAATGCAATTAATCACGCCACAAACTTCTGCAGAAGGTAAAAAAGTACACAAAGTTTTAGTTGCTGAGGATGTTTATTATCCGGGTGAATCTGAAACTTCTGAATTTTATATGTCAGTTTTATTAAATAGAAGTAAAGGTCGTAACATGATTATGTATTCTACAGAAGGTGGAATGGATATTGAAGAAGTTGCGGAACACACTCCTCATTTAATCTTCACTGAAGAAATTGATCCAACTGTTGGATTACAAGCTTTTCAAGCAAGAAGAATTGCCTTTAATTTAGGTCTTTCTGGAAATGCTTTCAAAGAAATGACACAATTCGTTGTGTCTCTTTACAATGCTTATATTGGTTGTGATGCTTCAATGTTTGAAATTAATCCAGTTTTAAAAACATCGGACAATAAAATTATTGCAGTAGATGCTAAAGTAAATTTAGATGACAATGCATTATACCGTCAACCAGTTTATGCTGAATTCCGTGATGTTCGTGAGGAAAATCCAATCGAAGTTGAAGCTAAAGCTGCAGGTTTAAACTATGTAGATTTAGATGGAACTGTAGGTTGTATGGTAAACGGAGCAGGTCTTGCAATGGCTACTATGGATTTAATTAAATATGCAGGTTTTGAACCAGCAAATTTCTTAGATGTAGGTGGAACTGCAGATGCAAAACGTGTAGAGTTGGCTTTCCGTATTATCTTGAAAGATCCAAATGTAAAAGCAATTTTAATCAATATTTTTGGTGGAATTGTTCGTTGCGATAGAGTTGCTCAAGGTGTTGTAGATGCTTACAAAAACATGGGAGACGCTATTAAAGTGCCAATCATTGTTCGTTTACAAGGTACCAATGCCGTTATTGCAAAAGAATTAATTGACAATTCTGGAATGCCAATTTTATCAGCTGTAGAATTTCAAGAAGCTGCTGACCAAGTAAAAGCGGCCCTTTCTTAATTATATATTTTGTTCAAATTATAAAAAAATCCTAATCGAAAGATTAGGATTTTTTGTTTTTACCGTTTTTGAATCGAACGTTTTCTACCACCTGAATTTTTGGT
>JBIPNF010000197.1:0-4783 GCA_044373885.1 Flavobacterium sp.
CGAATTGCGAAAGAAGTTAAAAACAATTATTTTGTCAACCTCGGAATTGGTATTCCAACATTGGTGGCAAACTATGTCCGAAAAGATATTTCGGTAGAATTTCAAAGTGAAAACGGGGTTTTAGGTATGGGACCTTTCCCATTTGAAGGTGAAGAAGATGCCGATATTATCAATGCGGGAAAACAAACTATTACCACATTACCCGGAGCGAGTTATTTTGACTCGGCGATGAGCTTCGGGATGATTCGCGGGCAACACGTCGATTTGACTATTCTTGGCGCCATGGAAGTTTCAGAAAATGGTGATATCGCAAATTGGAAAATCCCTGGAAAAATGGTAAAAGGAATGGGTGGCGCAATGGATTTAGTAGCTTCTGCTGATAATATTATCGTTGCAATGATGCACGTAAACAAAGCGGGAGAAAGTAAAATCCTTAAAAAATGCACTTTGCCATTAACAGGTGTAGGATGTGTGAAAAAAGTAGTTACAGAATTAGCTGTTTTAGAAATTACTCCAAAAGGGTTCAAATTATTAGAACGGGCACCTGGAATTACTGTAGAACATATCATAGCCTCAACTGAAGCCAATTTAATCATTGAAGGCGAAATTCCTGAAATGGTAATTAATTAAAATTTAAAAAAAACTTAATTTACATTCGAATACCATAGGCTCCTTTATTTAATAGGGGGCCTTTATTATTTTACAAACTTATCCTTAAGGTCAAATTAGCTAAGTCTATCAAAAACGTAATGTAAAAAACCAATGTTTTTTAAAATCTAAACTCCATTTTCAATAGCACATATCTTGGTTGCAAGCGGTATTCCGTTTTTGAGATACTAATATCATTAATATTGTAATTTCTAAAAGTTTCTGTATTGAAAAGATTGTTTCCTGAAAGAAAAAAAGAGAGTTTGTTAGACGGTATACTATAACGGGCTTCTAAATCCATAAAATAATATTCATTACTCCCTTTATCGAGATTTCCAAAGTAATACCGTTCCGACTGTAATTGAAAATTCAATTTGTCATTAATTACGAATGATAAATCTAAAAATGTCATAGCATCTGTAAATGAATTTGCGATTGAAGTTGTTACTTGCTTATAATTCCATTTTGATCCTATGTGGTAATTAAAAAAACCTCGAAAACCTGAACGCATTTCAACACCATAAATTAAGGAATTGCTTCTAACTTCTCGTAAATCAGAATTATTGACACTGTTTTTATAATTAGATTTTGAACCCTCTATATTTAATTTCAAATTGGATGAAATAGTTTTAAAATACCTATCAATATTTGTTAGAAATGTTATAAATTCCCTATTTTTTATAAGTATCATTTCAGATTTCGAATAATTTTGAGCTACTAATGTGTTTGTACTAAAAAAATCATTGTCTTTTGAAAATACAACCGAACAATTGGCAAAAAACTTTTCACCCCAACTTCCAAGGGAATAATTTATCAAAGCTGTAGTTGAATTCAATTGATTAAAATTGCCTGTTCCTTTCGAAAAAGAACGAAAACTAGTTTGAATATAATTATCGTAAACATCCATTATTGTTGAATTGGTTTTATTCAATGAATAGGAAGTTAAAATTTTATTTTTATTGTTTATCTCCCATTCCAATCCTAGCTTAGGATTTATAAAAAATAGATTTTGGTTTTGCACTTTATCTATTTTTGTTAATGCATTAAAAAGTTGATGGAAATCTGCTTGCGCAGCCATTGTAATTTTTTTATATTTTAATCGATAAATTGTATTTAAAAACAAATCAGCACTGCTGTAAGTTAGATTATTTTGATACCCTACTGGTTCAGAAACTACGTTTTCATCGCTCTTAAGTTGAAATCGAGTTAATAAATCATCTTTTCTGAATTGATTTCCAATGCGAATTTCAAATAAATCACCATTCGATTTTCGATCTAGAAAATGAGCATCAACTCCTACAAATTGCATTTTATTTTCACTAGTTTGTGAAATATTATTAGCATTTTGAGTAAATAAATCCTGATATAAAAATTGATTTACAGCATAGTTTTGAGGAGTTTTTTCATTAATATATCTCGCGGATAACAACAGTACTTTGTTGCTTTTGAATTTATTGGTCCAAACTAATTTTTGATCAAAAAGTTGATTGTCACTTTTGAGTTTTTCATTAATAAAATCTCCGTTAAACACTAAATCACTTTTGTTTTTTTCGTTAGTTGCATTGAACTTTCCTGTATATTCCAATGTCTTTGTTTTAGAAATATCATAATTCAAGTCTATTTTTCCAAAGCCTGTAATTTGCGTTTTTCTACCCACAAAATTTTCCGTGTTTACAAAATAAGTATTTCCTATAGAAAACGATTGAAAGTTATTTCTAAAAAAATCATTTTCATCTGTATTAAAAAAGCCTAATGCTTTAAGCTTTACTTTGGGCGAAAGCGTGAAAATTGAATTTAATGAAATCATTTCGGCATTGTTAAAACTAACTCTTTTTTGTTTTAAATTTGGATTAGAAGTATTTAAATCGAGTAAAGAACTTGCGCTTTGATTGTCCCCAATAATTTCGATATCATCCAATCGATACGGTCTAATTAAATTATTGATCTCGCCAGTGGCATTTTCGCCAATATTGTTAAGATTCGTAATAAAATAGAATTTATTTTTTTTGCCAAAATTCATCAAATTACTTCTTATATCATACCGATTTTTCGAAAACAAACCGTACCCCAATTGCATGTTCCCAAACCACTTTCTTTTGAAATCGTCTTTAAGTTTTAGGTTTAACGCTACTTTTTTGCTGTTTTCAATTCCTTTTAAATGTTTATTATTTGAATAATGTTGGTACAATTCAACTTTTTCAATTGGGTTAACAGGCATGTTTTTGGTCAATAATTTATAGCCTTTTTCAAACATATCATCGCCATCAATCATTACTTTCTCAATTTCTTGATTCCCTACTTTTATGGTTCCACTTTGATCAATGGTCAACCCCGGTATTTTTTTTAACAAATCTTCTACTACTTGTTCGTTGCCCTGCAAAAATGATTTGACTAAAAAAGTTACGGTATCTTTCTTAATGGTAATTGCTTGTTCAGGTGTAATAATTACTTCCTTTAACTCCATTGATTTGAATGTCATAAACACATTTTTTTCAATTTCTTTTATTTCAGTGGTAATTTCTATCTCAAATGATTTTGGCGCATAATTTAATGCTGTAAATTCTAGCAAGAATTTCCCTAATTTGTTGATGCTGAATTTAAAATTGCCATTCTCTTGTGAATGTGTAAAAGTAATAATCAACTGGTTGGTTGGGTCTTTCAATACTACATTGCAATTTGAAATTATTTTTGACTCCTCATCTTTTACTACCCCACTAATGGTTGTTTGAGAATAAGAACTTTTAAAAATTAAAATCAAGAAAATTAATATTGTGTTTCTATTTAATATCATCATAATTAATTTCCATAAGATTGTTTTCATCAACTATTTTTGCATTGGCATTGTTGGTTGTAGAAACCACTCCTCTAGGCATCGAAGTTTTTATTTTTGTGGTAATTTCCTTAAACATTAACTCAACATAGGATACGTATATTGTTCTCTCTTGTATTGGTGTTATATAGGTTTGATTGAAAAACCCTTCAGTATCTATGCTATTTTCTACCATTTGCAAATCTATTTTTTCTGCAAAATATTGAAATTGATTTAACGAATCTGTGGCTTCTAAAATGAGTCCAGGAAGTCCGTTGAGTTTCCATGGCCCCATGCTAACCGGAATGTCATTGGTAAACCAAACGGAATAGGTTCTGCCTCTAAAATTTCCTCTTGCTTTTTGACAGTTAAATGAACTAATGTTTTTGGTTTCATTAAGTAATTCCCAAGAGATTATTTGTGCCGTATCTTTCACAAATAAAGTGTCAAATTTGATAGCTGCGAAATCGATTGGAAAAAATTTATGATCAATTATACGATTGTTCTTAATATCTGTTAGCATTCCTAAGTTAATGGGAGTATTAATGTCAAAATTAAAATAAAGATCAATATTCATATTTGATTTTTCCTCATCTTTTCCAACAACCTCAACCTTTTTTTTGTTCAATTGGTCATTTTTTATGGTGAAAATACTCTCACTATTATTGAACTTCAATTTTGCTTCTTTTTTAGCGCCGTTAGCAAAAAAACTATAAGTAATCACTCCATTCTGAGATTGACAGAAAGCTAGCGAAAATGTAAAAAGTAAAAAAAGTAAATATGTTTTCATTATAATATTATTTAATGGTTAAAAAACACGAGTAGCTTGATTAAGCTACTCGTAGGAACTAATAATTATATGCTTGGAGTCCAAATACTAGCTAAAAAGGCGATGGCTTTAGCAAGCATACATACCCACCAAGAAGCTTCAAATGTTTCGCTTACTGGAATTGGACAGTCAATTCCATTAATATTAACATGAATTGTAGTCTTAACAGTACAAGGCGCGGCTTCTTTCAAAAAATCAGGACTTAACGCACTAAATTCGGCTGGAGAATACGATTTTCCATCAATTGTGTAACTTGTGATTTCTTGTTTTGTGATAGTTCCATTAGCAACATTACTTGCAAATCCACTAACTGAAAACATAACTGTGGCGATTAATCCGAAGAATACTTTTTTCATTATTTATAAATTTATTGTGCTTGAATCTTTGCAAGTTCTTCTGGAACTTTCAGGCAGTCAAAGATTTTCTGCGTTTTTCTCCAATATGGAATTTCTGCCTGCTGCAAGGAACCTATTTTTCTTTTGTCAAGTGTTATTTCG
>JBIPNF010000198.1:0-4776 GCA_044373885.1 Flavobacterium sp.
CTAATGTCCACGGTGTTTTGATGCCAATGAAATAATTTTGCTTGATAACCTTGAAATAATTACCCATAAACACGAATAATGTTCCAACCAAAATAACAATCATATTAGGATTTGAAAGTTTTTGATTAACAGAAATATACATAACCACAAGCACAACAACCGACATAAAAGCCACCAAAATAAACTTAAACTGATTGTATTTGCCACCCATGGATTCCATGTTTTTTTTGGGGTCAATTTTCGGAACCACCAGCATCAAAACATAAGTGAGAACTGGCAATAAAAAAGCCAATCCAATTAGCGAATATTTACTTCCCCAATCATCAATTTCACCTTTCAAATTCCAATGCATCGGCACTTGTTCCGGCAGACTATTCCAAATATAACCCAAATATACAAATGGCAATAACACAATTCCAATAATCGGCAGTTCTTTTTTTAATGATTCATTCATCGTTTATTTATTTTTTAAAAGTTAAAATCCACTGCAATACGTCTTCCATGATGGTCGTATTTATGGAATAAATAACGAATTGCCCTTTTTTCTCAGAAGCTATTAAATCGGCGCGTTTCAAAATGTCCAAGTGGTGCGAAATACTTGGTTTTGAAATATCAAAATAGGCCGCAATATCGCCTGCAGTCAAATCTTTTTCCTTCAAAAGCTCCAAAATCTCCCTTCTTGTTACATCGTTCAAGGCCTTGAAAATAGCATTCATATATCTTATTTATATATTTAGACAAATATCTAAATACTTTAATTAACCTCAAAATAAAAAATGATTAAAATTAAAGTTTCTTTTCATTTGGAGCAAATAGCCGTTTTGTGTTTAGAAATGCAATACCCGCTCTCGCCTTTATCTCTTCGCTTCGCTGCGAGGATATCGGCTTGGTCGGGGCTAATGGAAGAATTGTTTTGCTTTCTTTTATTTTCTGATATTAAAAAAATTAAACTATATTTGAAATTAAATATGACGTTTGCCAAAAAAAGCGACCAAATTTTGGTGTAACTGGTCTGCCTTTGACTGACTTTTTCATAAGTTGTAATTAATGCAATCGCAGATTCAAGAATCTAATACAATTTTTAAGAGAAATAATAAATGGGAAAATACTTTAAAATTTTATTTGCATTATTCTTATTGATTTTTTTATTTAGTTGTGATTCATTTTTTTTAAACCGACATAAGTTTGAATCTGATTTCAAAAGTCAAACCTCAAATGCAGATACAATTCTTTTCGATAGTGATTTTCTTCATCCAACCTATGCCTTTATAAAAAAAGGTAAAATTAGTGGAATTGAATATAACGGCAATCCAGAATGTGGAAATGTTACAATAAGATATTTTCTCAACAACAAAGAGAAAATCGATAAAATAATTGTAGAAAAAGATTTTTATAGTGATCATTGCGGAAAACCATTTGATTCAATTTATGTTATTGATCCCAGAACTAAGAAAATAAAAATTTATACAAAATTTACAGACGGAAAAGAAATGATAAATGAAAAACTAGTTGAAAACTATAAAATTGATGTTATAAGCTTTAAGCAAAAAATTAAAAATTGGCACAACCGCTAATAGCGATTTTGCGAAATAACTTAATTTACAATAAACAACACGTACGATTTTCCGTTAGAAAAACTAATATTAGCAAGATAATAATCGCACCAGATAGCGCGGATTTGTATCCGTGCAAATAAATAAAAAACCCTAGTACTTGCCTTGCTGAACTTGTTTCAGCATCTAACTAAAGTTAAAAACAGAATCTGAAATAAATTCAGATTGACAATTAATGGTTGAATTCAGATTGACAAACGTAATTATGAAAACAAAACGTAATTTCTTAGCCCCGATAGTAGCGAAATCCTGTTGTGGTGGCTTTCGCCACAACAGATATAGCGTATAGCGGGAGGAATTTTCTTATGGAAAAGTAACGGGGCTTCAAAATAAAAAACCCATTAGGATATACATTCTAATGGGTCTTGCTTTGTGATATTAGGACTTTCGAACTAAAACTATCTTGAATAATTGGGTGCTTCTTTGGTAATCGTCACATTGTGAGGGTGACTTTCGTTGATTCCGCTAGCTGTGATGCGAACGAAACGTCCGGTGTCTTGCAATGTTGGTATGTCTTTTGAGCCACAATAGCCCATTCCTGCACGAAGTCCGCCAATGAATTGTTGCATGCTTTCGTTTAATTCGCCTTTATAAGGAACGCGCCCTACGATTCCTTCAGGAACTAATTTCTTAACATCGTCTTCAACATCTTGGAAATAGCGGTCTTTTGAGCCTTCTTGCATGGCTTCAACAGAACCCATTCCGCGGTAGGATTTGAATTTTCGTCCTTCAAAAATGATGGTTTCGCCCGGAGATTCCATTGTTCCGGCTAATAGCGAACCCAACATCACACAATCGGCACCTGCAGCAATTGCTTTAGGAATATCGCCTGTGTAACGGATTCCTCCATCAGCAATTACAGGAACTCCAGTACCTTTGATGGCTGCAGCCACTTCAAGAACGGCAGAAAACTGTGGAAAACCAACTCCTGCAACGATACGAGTGGTGCAAATAGAACCAGGTCCAATTCCAACTTTTACTCCATCGGCACCATTTTCAACTAGAAACTTAGCGGCTTCGGGTGTTGCAATGTTTCCAACGATTACATCTATTTGAGGAAATTTAGCTTTTACTTCCTTCAACACATTAACAACCCCTTGCGTATGTCCGTGTGCAGTGTCAATTATAATTGCGTCGACACCAGCGTTAACTAAGGCTTCTGCTCTTTCAACGGCATCTCCGGTTACGCCAATAGCTGCTGCGACGCGCAAACGACCAAAAACGTCTTTGTTGGCAATTGGTTTCTGTGTTAATTTGGTAATATCTCGGAAAGTAATCAGCCCTACCAATTTATAATCGGCGTTTACCACTGGTAATTTTTCGATTTTATTGCCTTGCAAAACTACTTCGGCTTGTTCTAATGATGTTCCTTCGGCAACGGTAACCAAATTTTCAGAAGTCATTACTTCAACAATTGGTCTTGCATTGTTTTTTTCAAAACGCAAATCTCGGTTGGTTACAATTCCTTTGAGGATTTTATTTTCATCGACAATTGGAATTCCTCCAATGCCAAATTCTTTCATTGCATTTTTAGCATCGGCAACGGTTGATGTTAAAGGCAAAGTAACCGGATCGATTATCATTCCAGACTCCGCACGTTTTACTTTCTTGACTTTAGCTGCTTGTTGCGCAATGGTCATATTTTTGTGTAAAACTCCAATTCCTCCTTCTTGCGCCATAGCGATTGCCATTGCACTTTCGGTAACGGTGTCCATTGCTGCAGAAACAATCGGTACGTTTAGAGTTATATTTCTAGAAAATTTAGATTGAATGCTGACTTCGCGAGGAAGTACGTTAGAATAGTTTGGAACTAATAATACGTCATCGTATGTTAATCCTTCGCCAATAATTTTTGTGTTGTGAGCTATCATTGCAATTTGTAGTTGAATTGCGAGCAAAGATAGTAATTAATATTGAAATTGACAAGGAAGGTTTCGGGCGCTAGAATGAAAGACTTTAAAGTCAATTAATGAAACTCCCCAAACAGTTTTGTAGCTTCGTTATAGGCACTTTCAAAACTCATTGGACTGGTATTGGTATTTTCTTTCTGTGCTGTAAAATAGGACAATAACTTCTCTGTAGGCATATTTCCTGTGAGCGTATCTGTTGCCATAGGACAGCCTCCAAAACCTTGAATGGCGCCGTCAAATCGACGACAACCTGATTTATAAGCAGTGTCAATTTTCTCAAACCATTTATCGGGTGTGGTATGAAGATGGGCACCAAATTCAATTTCGGGGTATTTCGGAATTAAATTGGAGAATAAGTTGTGGATTACTTCGGGTGTAGAACTTCCGACAGTATCAGAAAGCGACAAGATTTTAATACCCATTCCTGATAATTTTTCTGTCCACTCCCCTACTATTGCTTCATTCCAAGGGTCTCCGTATGGATTTCCAAATCCCATTGACAAATAGGCTACAACTTCTTTATTGCTTTTATCAGCAATTTCTAGAATCTCCTGAAGCGTGATAAAGGATTCGGCGATAGTTTTATGGGTATTTCTCATTTGGAAATTCTCAGATATCGAAAATGGAAAACCTAAATACTGAATTTCCTTGTGTTGCGAAGCAGAAATCGCACCTTGTGTATTGGCAATTATAGCGAGTAATTTACTTTTTGTTTGCGATAAATCGAGTTGCGCAAGAACTTCGGCAGTGTCTTGCATTTGGGGAATTGCTTTTGGAGAAACAAAACTTCCAAAATCGATGCTATCAAAACCAACACGCAATAAAGATTGTATGTACGCGACTTTGCGTGCTGTAGGAATAAATGATTTTATACCTTGCATTGCATCCCGAGGACATTCTATAATTTTTATTGGTTTCATCGGTTCAAATATAGGAAAATTGAGTCAAAGACAGCTAAATTAAACCGTTAATTAACTATGAAAATTCTCCAATATCTTTTTGTTAATGGCTTTCACCAAAGCAGGACCTTCATAAATAAACCCAGTATAGAGTTGGATTAAACTTGCTCCAGCTTCGAGTTTATCGATGGCGTCTTGTGCAGAATGGATTCCACCTACTCCTATTATAGGAAACGATTTGTTACTTTTTTCAGATAGAAATCGGATCACTTCTGTAGAACGATTGGTTAATGGTTTTCCTGATAAACCGCCCGTTTCAACTTTGTTTTCTGATTGTAAACCTTCGCGAGAAAT
>JBIPNF010000032.1:0-15931 GCA_044373885.1 Flavobacterium sp.
AAGCTCGGCATATACTTTTTTTAGTGGTTTTACTTTATTTATACGTTACTCATTAGGCGCAGGAAAAGTCCGAAATCTCGGGTTTCGTTGAGGTGGTTTAAAAGCTTTATAGCTTCCTCTCTGGGCATTTGGAACTGGTAGAGGGTGGGATTTCCGCCTTTTATGAGTTTGTCTTTTTGGATGCTATATACATAGTCAAAAATGTAATCTCCGCCCTCGATGTTGTAGAAAATTGGTGTTGTCATAATTGGATTTTTAATGAATTTCAAACCTTACAAATAATTTTTTTTTCGAAATCAAATTTTTAAAAAATGATATTTAATAATGAAAAAGAAAGCCATCTGAAAAAATCAAATTCAAATAAGAAAGTAAAAAATTGAAAATACACTCTAGAAAAGAAAGGTTTCGGTAAAAAAGTATATCAATAAAAAAACAAAAAGGATTCAAATGCGACAGCTTTTGAAGGCTTTTTTCACTGAAAGGATTTACTTTTTTCTTCCTCCGAAACCTATTCTTTTCAGAGGAAGATTTTATATTTTTAGGCGTGCCGGTACTTTTGTTTTGTAATTTTATTTTTAGATTCGCTGAACTTTTTATTTATTTCTCGAAAACCAATAATTCCAAAAAAAGAAAACGTGGTATTGAGTAGGATTATGAATTGGACTTATTGCAGCAGGATTTAATTCCAAAGTTTGAAGTTGTGAGGATACTTTTACTATTTAGCAACGGCAGCACGATTAATTCCAATATTCGTTCTTTTTGCGAAATGGAGGAATCTGCAGGAGGACATCAGGCGGGAAAAATACCGACCCAGCAGTGCTTTGGCTTGCGAGTTAAAAATACAGCATCAAACAATATTAAGGTATTTTTGGCTCGCAAGCCTTAGCAATGGTAGGACTCGGATTTATCGGCTGGTGGCTGTATGCAGGTTCTGGAATGTAGCTATTATTAGTTATGTTCACGCACTCCTCAGCTGCTGGGCGGAAGCAACACAACTAGGTTCGGCGGTACGCCGAGCTAAAAAGGCTGAAGCCCAGCAGCTGCACTTAAAATATAAAATCAGCCGCAACCCCGCAACGCTTTGGCTGGTAGCTGAAAAGAAAAACGGAAAAGGAAAGTTTTTGGTTTAGAAAAAAGGTGATGCGAAAAAGGTAGTTCTACCAGCCCTAGCGGTGTGTGGGATTGCTGCGTTCCTGTGTAAAAGTGCCTTCTACCCTATTGCGTGAACGGAACTAAGGAAGGTTTTTTTGCTTTTTAGCAAAATGAAAATATAGATGTCGTCCCCTTTTGGGACGACATACCGAGTGTTGTTGGCAGAAGCTAGAGCAAGGGTTTGGGAATTTGGAAATAACAGTCCGCGATAGTGGCTGTTTTTTAAATTCCAAACTGTTGCTGGGTTCTTTAGGTTTTGTGGGTGCTTGAAAGTAGTTATGGAAAAGGATTTTTAAGTTTTGTAGTATTGTAATTATGAAAATGATAAAGCACCTACAAAAGCGTAATAATGAACAATACCTAGTGTTGTTGGCAGAAGCGAGAGCAAGGGTTTGGGAATTTGGAAATAACGGTCCGCGGTAGTGGCTGTTTTTTAAATTCCAAACTGTTGCTGGGTTCTTTAGGTTTTGTGGGTGCTTGAAAGTAGTTATGGAAATGGATTATTATATACTGCAGTATCGCAACTATGACGATGGCAAAGCACTTACAAAAGCTTTTTAGGAACAATTAATCTTTTTTGCTATAGACAAAAGGATTAAAGGGATATGAACTATGTAAAAGGATTTGCGCACGAGCTGGGGGAAAAGTACTAATAATTGTTTATTTATCGTTTGCTATTCAGTAATTCAGGAACTGAAATAACGGGTAAAATTACTCCATTCAAAATAGTATCTTTCCAAGTTAAAAATAACATTCCCCTGATTGTTGAGTAGCAAATTCCGAGTAAGGTTGCTACAAAAATGCCATTAAAAACAGGCTTGTCATCCAGGATTTGATAATGATTTTTCAAATCATCTATTTGAAACAGAAAATCAACTTCATAATTACCTCCCTGATTGATTTCTTTTTCATCTATAGCACCACTAATATCTACAAATAATCGAATTTTGACTATTTCTTTCTGTAAATTGTGCATCATATTGTGTGCAATACTAAAATTATAAACAGGATTTTTTGGAAGTTTCTCCTGAATTATAATTGTATCTGCCTTAATCCATTTGATTTGAATTAAATGAATTTTTTCGGGTATTATTTGATTTGAATCTGCCATCAAAAAGTTTAAGAAGCTTTTTTGTCCATATCTAAATTTGAAAACACAACTGATTCCTCAAATACCATTTCTTCTTCTACTTCCTGATCTTTCACCAAGACTTTGAAATATACGTATTCTTTTTGAGCTTCGATATGGATGATATCGGTACCCAAAACGGTTTCAATTTTGGTAATTGTTTTAGTAGTAAATGTGTGAGTTCCTGTCAACCATTTGCTGATTTCAGAAGATTTTTTGTTTAATAAACGCGCTAAATCAGCTGGTTTTAAATTACGTTCTACCAGCAATTGGTAAATTTTGTTTGCAATAGCAAGGTTTTTCTCCACTAATTTTGCAATTTCAGGATTACCATTTTTCTCTAACCAAGTATCAATTATGTTGTTTTCCGGGAATTTCATAGTATATTAAAATTGTATTTTAAAATCATCATCACACTCGATTTCTGTAAAATCATCGTTCCAAACGATGTCTTTATTTTTAAAAGCGCTGTCGATGGATTTTGTTATTTGGTTTGCTAATTTGAAATGTGTTTTAACATTTGGACAATCTTGTGGATATTGCGTAGTTTTTATATCTCCATTAAATAAGAATACGACATTTTCATTTGCACGCAAGCAATATAAACGAATGTTGTTTGCATTAATCTTACCCGACTCTGTATAGTGCGGTTTTCGTTCTTTGCCTTTGGGCGGAAGTGCCGATGCATCAGCAGTTTCACCTTCGGGTCTAAATAAATGCGCTTGTGCACCATATTTATTACCTATTGCTTTTATCCAATCCAAAATATGATTTAATTTCTCTTTATTAGCGATTGTATGATGAGCTACAAACTCCTCAAAAAGAGAGGTTGGCTTGTCTTCTATACAAACAGAATAATAAGAAACCTTATTATATTTTCCTATTGGTTTTATATGTGCAAAAGTATTCACTTATAAGTTAGTTTCCAAATTATTGTTCACTTTTAAGTTAAGTTTATTATGTTGACTTGTTAAATGTACCGATTTTTATACAATTTATCCCATAAAGTTTTTAATTAACAAACATAATGGCTAGATTTTTCTAGTTAGCTTCTTTTATAAATTCTACAAATTCTTTTCCAAATTCAGTTATGCTCATCATTTGAAAAGTATCCACTCCAATTCTTCCAATGCCGCTATCAATCAATAATCCTTTGGAATAAAGTCTTTGCTTATAAAATAGAAACTTTTCATCAGTAATATTGTAATAATCAAACTTTCTTAGACATTCTAATTTTTTATGTTTCTTATTTATTAGTTCAAGTTCAACAGTTACTTTTGCAATTGTATCTGAAAATTTTGATTGACCAATAACAATTGTTTCTTTTTTCTTATTTTCAATTGCTTGATTTAGTCTATCATTAAGTTCATTTCTATGGTCTAGCTCAAGATTATAATTTTTATCAAAATGTCTATGTTCGTGTAGTATTATTATTTCTTCATCAGATAATATTGAAATTAACTCCAGATAGATTTCAATTAATTCTGTTTCACTATGCTGGCTTTTTAATTCCTTTATTAGAATATCTCTGAACCGTTTTAACTTGGTTTCTGATTTTGTAGTAAATACTCTTTTGATCACAGCTTCAAAAACATCATTGAAATGTTCCGTTTTTATATTTTCAATATCTAATTCATTTTGATTTAAAAAACCTTCTGATAGAAATTCTACAAACTTATTCAAACGTTTTTGTCTTATCCGTCCATTATATTCAAACACTAATTCAGTTATAGCAGTTCCTGCATACGGAATGATGCTAAAAATAGATTTAGCCATACTATTGAAAAATTCTTTTTTATCTAATTGTTCCATAAAGTATCTTGTAACTTGTTATTAAACATTTATTTTTTGGTAACATTCGAGAGCTTGAATCAATATTTATTTTTAAATTTCATCTACAAATAATTCATCATCTTCCGAATAAAATCTTACCATATCATTACCAATATCATCGAGAAAATCAATTCTTTCTTCTAGATTTTCGATATTTTCATATAATTCATCTAACTCTCCATCAAGATTTAATGTTTCTAATTTCTTGAACATACATTTTGCATAGTAGTTTTCATCATAACCATCAAAATCAAGCAGTTCGAATTCTTTTGTGAAAGCAATTAATGGGGAATTATTATTGTTAGCTAAAAACTTTATGAATAATTCTTTTTGAATCCTGTTTTCAAAGTCAAAAGTAAATTGTTCCATAATAAATATTTTATATGCTTTAGAATTACTTCTAATTTCATAAGTATAGATATTTAATCTTGAAGCCTCTTTTCTAATTATTTCATATTGTTCAACTACAATTGATTTTATAACCTCCCCAATAAATTGTTTAGTAGTCCTATCATTTTGGGAAACAGATAAAAATTCATTACTGATTTTGATTTTTAAATACTTTTCAAGAAAATTTATCAATGATTTTTTTTCCTTGTTATTATTTATAGAATCATTATTAGTGTAGCGATCGTAACGCAATTCATTATAAAAATTATTCAATAGCTGAATAAAAGCATTTTTAGATTTACTTTCTTTTAATTTGTATTTATTAGATATAGATTTTAGTAATTTTTGATGATTGTGATTTCGAATGCTTTCAAAAAAAGTACTTTGGTCTAATTCATTGGTATGTTCAATGAGAATTACACTAATTTTTAGTAGTCTTTCAATACCAACTGAAATATTATATAGAAATTCAAAAATTTCTTCTTCGTGATAAAAAGTTTCCATCTCATCGAAAATCAATAACCCATTATATATGAAACTACCAGATACTTGAAGTTCAGTTCCTAAATTGAAGTTTTTCCAGAAAGTTGATGAATCCATATTTATTATTTTGTTTGTTTTTTTAATTTTTCGCCTGATAATTTACAGGTTTCAACAATCCCAATTTACTCACGCTTTTTATTGTTTTTTTGTTCGTGAATCGCTAACACTATTTCTCTTTTAAACCTTTTTAAACCTTTGTCAAAGTTCAAAACTTTGACAAAGGTGGTTGTAAAAACTATACAAACTTTGACAAAGGTGTTTGTTAAGAGGGTTTCATCAAAACTCAAAATCAAGTTTAGATGGATTATTACGACAATAAATCAAGTTTTCAATGTGATCAAAAATTGTTATAGTTTCTTGGCGTTTTAAATTAGTTTTTCCTTTTGACATTAATGTTTTATAGGAAGAAAATTTATAGGCTTCAAAATTAACCTTTAAATCTAGTGGGTTAAGATGAATATAAATAATTAAATTTTTTAAATATTCTTCTGAATTAATCCGTTTTCTTTTAAAAGGAGATTCCATTAAGGCGCCGTGTCTATTTGTAACTTTATTAAAGGCTTGACTGTAACTACTGATAAACTTCCCCATTTGCTTACTTATTATTGAATCAAAAGAATGTAGCCCTTTCTCTTTTAAACCTTTGTCAAAGTTTTGAGCTTCGACAAAGGTTTTTATCTCACTCTCAGGTTTTACTTTTATCAAAAAGTGAAAATGATTTGGCATCAGGCAATAAGCATAAACTTCAACGACATCATTCATATATTTTGAAAATTTTTTTAAAAAGAATAAATAGTCAATTATTTTAAATAAATATAACTTTGGCAAAAAATATAGTATTTTGCCAAAGTTATATTGCACATTGCGATATGCAATAAATGATTTTTATTCCTTTAGTTTTGTCCCAAATATGGGAAACATTTGGGACAAAATGGTATTTATTCCATTTGCGCTTTACTACAGATTGTGTAGTGTTCCGCAAATGAAATATATAGTTAAACTTTGGCAGAAACTTGCGATTGTAGCCGAAAGTTAATTTATTTTTTTGGTGTTGATTTTGATGGTTTTAACGATGGTGTATTGCCTGGCGTTCCTTTGTTATCCCGTTGACGTTGGTCGGGTTTCCCTGTAGATGTTGCTATTTTTTTTGGTCCTGGTTTGATTGCTTGTGTGGTCATATGTTTTTAATTAATTATAGTTTTTAGTTTGGTTGCCACACGATGAAAATCACGCGGTAGCAGTGTCATTTTTAAAAGCATAGAGTTTACTGATTTACCCAAGCACTAAAACTTAAAACTGACCAACCTCCAACAGGAGTAACAGGTTTTACTGGTTTCAAAGGATTTACTGGCTTAACAGGTTTAACTGGAGTCACAGCTCTAACAGCTCGTATGGGAGTCACAGGTGGTACTGAACCTTGTACTGTTTGTCCAGTACTCCATGAAACGACTTTTCCATTTCTGTCTAAACAATTATAACCATTCACTAGTCCGCACCAATTTCCTGATTTAGCTGACCATGCATGTGCATTTCTAATATAAGCAATCCAATTCATATTTGTGTCAAAAATATGATCATGATTATCATTTATCCATCCTACTAATTCTGAATCTTTATTAAATAATGGTTTCATTTCTATTTCAATTTTAGTGTTAGTATAGTAAGTTTGCTGCTAACTATTAAATATCTAATGCTATAAAACTTTTTAAGTGTTGGTAGCAGTTTTTGATTCTATTTTCTCTTTTTATCAAGTTATAGAGATCGCGCGGTAGCGGAGTTATTTAAAATTATTTTTGATTTTGGATTTGATTTTTCTTGATTTGATTTTTCATTATTAAGATTAATCATAAGAATCAAGCAAAGAAAAGGTAATACTATGAGTAAATGATACAGAAATTTACTTTTTAAATAATAGAATATGTTTGTTTTATATGGTTCTAAACAATCCGTAATTTTGTAATACTCCTTGTACTCCATTCTAAATCTTCTCTTGTCAATATTATTGTGATTTGGATATTTTCTTAAAACTAATTGATATCTCTTTTGTAAATCATCAACAAATTCCATTTTTTCTTTTTCCGTTACATCTTTTTTATAAGCTTTAAAGTTTCTTAATTCATTGTATAAATCAGCAAGATCGAGGGCACAATCATGATATTCTTTTCCTTTAAGTGAATATTGTTCGGAACTTTCCAATAGCGAAAAGACTAAAGAAATGATTGAAATAGCTGTAATCAAAAATGCCAAAACATTTGGATCAATTAATGCTTTAGTATAAAGGTTATAGACTGTTATTAAACCAAAAATGGTAAGATAAGATGATAAAAAGGCATTACTAATATTTGAATATTTTGAAATTGTATAGTAACGAGTTGACGCATTAAATCGTGTACCTTTTGTTGACCAAATTTTATGACTTAGTTCTTCAAGAAATTCCTTTTCTAAATGTTCTTTCCCTTTTCCAAATTTGCTTTCAGACATAGTTTAAATATTTTCAATATCCTTCTCAATTAACTTATACTTATGTTTAACATCATCACCCATATAAAAGTCAAGTAGATCCTTTTTAGTAAGTGTTCCTTGATTTAAGAAACGTTTTAAGTATTCTTGATTAAATTCCATTAATAACATTGACTTGTCTAATTGTTTTAGAATTGCTTTATTGTTTTCTATATTATTTATAACTAATGACTTTATTGACAGAATCCCGTTTATGTCTTTTATAATTCTATTTACAATCATTGCTAAAACATGTTTGTCCAATTCTATTTCTTTAGAATTTGTTGCAATGTCACGAGCTAACATATAGGCAATGGCTAGGTTGGAATAATCCCCTTTTTGTGAATTAATAATTGCTACAAAACCCACTTCAGGAATATAACCCACATTGTCGAAGTTTTTGAGAATGGAATTGTCTACTAATGAAATGTCAAAAACAATGATACTGACTTTAGAATCTCTATTTGCTTGGGTTTCTATTAACTGACTCCATGCTGTATCTGTTTTTCGAGTGAAGATTTCTTTGTTTTCTATTTCTCCAAAACGTATGTTTTTATCAAATTTGCATTCTATTGCAATCTTTAAATCAGATGAGCCGTTTATCTCGCAAATAATATCACCAGTTTTATTTTTAGGAAGAATTCCAGCAGTATTTCCAGTTAAGTAAGCTTTGTCTTTTAATCTTTTTTCTGAAAAATAGTTGTTTAAGAAATCTGCTATTTCATCTTCGGCTAGTGTTCCTTTTATGGTTGACTTATAAAACAACTCTTTTTTCATTTCGAAAATCATTTTTAGACTTTCTAATTCCGTGCCTAGTTCGTTATTGGTTTTGGCAAGAAAGGCTGAAATGCGGTCTTCCATTAATGCCAAAACACCAATGTAAATTGAACGAAGTAACTTTTCGTCTCGTTCTGCAGCTGATAAATTATTAAAGTAATTGAAAACGATTTGGTTTTCAATTTCAAATTCTTGTATTTCAAGGCGTTTTAATTGTTGATTCAGTTTTATGGTTGACATAATTTATTTATTGTAATTGTTATTATATTTTTAGTGCATTAATTTTTGTTTCAGCACTAATCTAGTTTTTAGATTTAAATTATTAAGGTATAAAATCCTCAAAAATTTCTTCTAATTTATTTCTCCAATTTTGTGGTATATCTTGCCAATTTTCTCCCCAATCTTTAGTCTGAGTGTAAGCTTTAAATGGTTTTTCATATGTTGCTACATATCCTATTACATCTTCAACATTTTCTTCCATTAAGATAATTTTACCTCCTGCACCTAAAGCATCTTTTATCGGCTGATTAAATATTTCTGCATTTTTGACATTAGCATCTCGATCATGTACTACAATTGGTTGTATTCCCATAGATGTTAAATATTTTACAAGTCCGATTATTGAAGCCTTACCACGAGCTTTTACAATTTCAAAGTTTGAAATAATTTTCAAATAGTCCTGTCTTGGAAGTCTAATTAGTGATTCTCTTATTAATAAATCTTCCGTATCACCTTCAACTACAACAACTTTATTAGCAAAAAATATTCTGGAGATATAGCTGTCAATTTTCATTAACATTTTCACATAATCTTTATCATTTCCTTGAAGTTCCTTGAATTTATCAGTAACAGAAAATGAGTTGCAGTCTACATGGTTCCCACAATTATATAATCTATTTAAAATTTGTTTTGGTTTTTTAGAAAGATCAATTAAATAAGGAGAATGTGTAGATGCTACAATTTGTGAATTAACCGTACTTAAGTCATAAATTGCCTGTCGCATTTGATTGGCCGCACTAGGATGAAGGTATATTTCCGGTTCCTCAAAACAAATGATTAATGATCTTAAGTAGTCATCTTCTCTTGTGCTCAACCATTTTTGTCTATATCTCAGCATTCCAAAAACCGCAGCTCGAATCATACCAGTTCCTTGATATTCAATAGATGTTTTAATATTACTTGACATTTCAACATTAAATGTAGGTTTTAAATTTGACGGATCACTTAAAGTTGTGGTAGCATGAAGTTTGGATTCTGGGAAAACGCTTTCCAAAACCATATTTAAATCAGTCATCATTTTACCAAATTCTGAATCCGCATCTTCTGGATCAAGTTCTCTGGCAAGGTTCTGCAAATGTATTTGTGCTTCTTTAAAATTATCCGAACTTTCTCTGACAGTTTCAAATAATTCTCCCAATGTTTTTCCTAACACTCCAGTTCCCCCACCCTGTATTTCGCTAGGTGATAGATCAACTGGAATCAATAAAAATCTGGGCAACATTTTAAGCACATTACCAGGTATTCCTCCCGGGTTTTGAAACCAAATATCTTCATCATTGATGATCCAAATTTCATCAATCTGTTCTAATTTTTCTAAGGCAGGTTTACTTTTTCCAATAGCTTTGTCGTATTCAGTGAATAAATCTACTAACAAGTTTTCATCTAATCCTTTTGCTATATAATCGTTAGGTGTTTTACAGTCAGCAAAATTTTCAGCAATTTCTCGACCTTTTGACTTAAATTCAATTACAACATCTTTTCCAATTTCATAAGTTTTTTTATATGTAACAGAAAGACCTGTGTCAATAGTATCTTCATCTATTTCATACTCAAAAATTCTTCCCTTAAAACCTCGCCACTGTTCAGCATCTTCTGGTAAATTCCTAAATTCAGCTTCTAATATAATTGTAGAAATATCAACTTTGGTTTCGCCTGTGTCTTCATCAATTATAGAATGAAAATCTAAATTTGAAAGTTGTTTTTTAGCGGATAATAAAACTTCAATTGCCTTTAGTATTGAACTCTTTCCACAATTATTTTGTCCGATTAAAAATGTAGCGTCTCCAAAATTAATAGTAACTTCTTTAAGTCTCTTAAATCCCTTGATTTTTAGTGTATGTAATTTCATTATATTTAGTAGATATTAATAAATTATTTGTTAATCATATTTAAATTTCACATAAGAATTAATATAGCTATTTAGACCAGATCCAATTCTTGCTAATGATTTCATATTATCAACATGACTTTGTCCTGCTTTTCCTTGATAACTATATTGGTATGTTTTTGAATTTCCAAAAAAAATTACTTTTATATAATCATTCCCGATTTCATAACTATAAACACCAGAATTTCCACCTTTATTACTATATTTTTCCATATTATTTTATTTTTTCCGTTGTAAATTTTTTGTTGTTTCGTATGTTGGCAGAAAAATAGGTTCCATGAGAACTTGCTTTCATTAATTCTTCATAAACATAATAAGACACATTTGAGTATTGATATATACCCCCATGATTAAATTCTACTTCTAGAATATTATTTTTTTCATCGTAACCGATTGAGGCTAAATTTGATGAGCTTACTTTATCTCTTTTCATTTTATTAAATTTATTTTACTAAGTCTTTGTTACAGCTTTCTGTTTCACTGTTTTATATTCTATTAATTCAAATATTTTAGTTCCTTCATCTTATTAAATATCAACCTTGTACAAGATTGTCCTGATTTGGAGTCGTCCCAGTAGGATTTGTGCATGGTGATGTGTTTTAGGGTTAGGAAGCTGAAGAGGTTGTATTTTTCTCTTCGGGCTATTTCGTAGTTGAGGTTTATTGGCACTTCTTTTCTACCCATGAATCCGTAGTTGGCTTCTCCTGCTTTGTTGTCATTACGGAAGTTACTTGCAAAGGCATCCATAGTAGAATAGACGTTTATCCATTGTATTTTTTGGGACATTTTGTTTGTTCTGTCGGAGTAGAAATTGGGATAGTAATTGTCTATAAATTCATAAGGTGCTCCTACAGTTATGAGTAGGTTGATGTTGTTTTGTATGTTTACAGATGGTTCTGATCCTATAGGAAATAAGGCGTCTAATGCTATGATACTTCCGAAGCTATAGGTGTGTAAATGGATTTTTGGATTTTCTTCATTTTCTACGATGTGTTCTATTAATGCATCTAGGTTTCCATGTATGATTTGTGATTGTTCTCCGTATTGGATGTAATTGTCTATTGTGGTGAATTCGGCAGCTACTTTAGTTAGTAATGTGCTAGATTCGGGTATGAATAGTATTAGAAAAGTGGTAATTGGGATTGTAAATTTACTCAATTCAGAAAACCAATTTAAATTATATTTTTTAAAAAATGCTATCTCATTTATCAATGATAACATTGAAGGTAATAGAAATAGAACTGCTAAAGCCATTATTAAAAAAATAAAGAACATATAAAAGGTTTGTCCGCCTTTGCTATACGTTCGTTTTTTGAATAAGCTAATAAAGAGTATTGGAAATTTTCGTATAACAAGAAATAGTAATGCAATATTTTTAAATAGAAGGTTTTTGTTTTGGAATTTTTGATTTAGGAGTTCGCTGTATTCGAAATTGTAAATGGTATATACTATTGTGTCTTTATCAGATTTTAGTTGGTTTTTTTGATGTTGGAATATTCTAACAACAAGACTACTTTGGTCGTCGTTATAATAGATTTTTTCGACTTTGGAATAATAGATTACCCCAGTAGTGCTGTATTCTATTTCTTTGATATATCGTGCTGCATATTTCTCTACAGATTCTTTATTTGTAGATTGTCCTAGTCCTGATATGTAGATTCCTACTGCCATTTTATTATTAGTAATTCCTTTGCAATTTTGGGATAGTTTTTTGAAGTATTTTACGGTGTTTTGGTGTTTTTTTTACGGTGTTTTTTTATTACTCGTCTGAATTGTCCATTTTTTTGGTTAGGGTTTCTTTTAGGGTGTTTAGGAATTTGGTACGGTTTGTTTTACGGATTCTAATTTCTAGGTAGGCTCTGTGGTATTGTCCTAAGTCGATTTTTAATGTTTTTTCAAAGAATTCTACTACGTCTTTTAGGCCGGAGGTTTCATAATTGAATGTGCCCTCGGCATTTAGGCCTGGAGCGTTGCTGTAGCGGTGATTTGGTTATTATAAATAATTGAAGTCTGATTACAAATCCGAGCTATCAGGTTTGAAAAAAACATTATTTATTTCGATTTAGACCTAAAGCTTTTAGAATTGGATTAATTGAGGATTCTTCTAATTCAACTTCTTTTAAAATTTTGATGATTTTGTTTATATCTTTTTTTTTTACTGCATCATCAAATTTTTGCAATAAACCACTTATGTACAACCTTTCATTTACAGTCATTCCTGAATATTTCATAAGTTTAAAATTTAGGTTTTGCTCCTGACACTCTATTTATACGAACATTTTTAGGGTCTATGATTAATTCTTTTAGTCCTCCCACATTACCATCAAGTGGCAATGCAGATCTTGTACCCATAATATTTTTATTTTTTACACTTCCTTTGTGCTTTTGTATATCATAGCTCAAAGTCGGGAGACTTTGTGCAGCACGGTGGTCTTAATTTAGAACACTTTGCGCAGCGGGTTATTTTTGTTTTTAAAATATTTTATTGATTAATACCCAAAATGGATTGTTGTTTCTTACGAAAGAAGAGGTAACTACAATATTATTCTTATTTTGTCCAAATTTTATTTCATTTAGATAGGGGGTTTTAAATATTTCTTTACTTGTAAAATAAAAACAATCATTACTTAATTTGTTTTCTACTAATTGTCCATTTTCATATTCTAAAATAAATTTGAATCTCTCTGTTTTATAAAAAGTAATTACATTCATTTCTTGACTATAATTTGTGCGATCAAATTTAATGTAGTTGCTTTTTGGATTACTAAAACCCCAATATTTATAAGGTAAGATATAAACATAATTTTTATCTATAAAGTAGGTAATTGTGGTTTTATTATCTTTAGAAGATATAAAATATCTGTCAAAAAAATATATTTTTATAAACGCACACATTACAAAAAAGATTAGTATTAAAAACCATTTGTTTTTTAAAAGTTTCATTTTAAAATTATTTAATTTCTTTAATTATTTCTTTTGCTTCTTTCACATTGTTATTAAAAATTTTAGAAAAATCTTGTCTATAAAGATTTAGACCAATTGAAATTCCTAATTTTTCTGCTGATGTAGTTACTTTAGGCTCAACGCCTCCCTGTAAAGCTTCAAAAAATGGTTTCGCTTGAGAAAAAGTAAAACCACTTCGTCCCGCCACAATACCAGCAGTTATGTTACCTACATCACGTCCTGTTCCTATAGTTTCATTTCCTAATTTCAGACCTCTATAAGCATAGATACTTAAATCTTTTTCACCCAAACCAAACCTTTTGAAATCTAAACTATTATTTGGTAATAATTTCAAGGAACCCTCAACAACATTTGGCGTATCGGATATAATTTTAGATAAAAAATTGATGCCACTTCTGTCTTTTAAATCTATTGTTGCCCCGTATGCTGGTGTTATGTTATCCTCCCTTATAAAACTATACTCTGTAGCAGACTTTCCTATAACTTCACCTGTCCTTTTACCTCCATTATTAACATAAATATTTCTATCCCCGTCTGGAGTACTACTGATTACTTTATATGTTCCATCGGGATTTAATGTAACATCCGTTGATGGAGGAGTTGGTGCTCGACCATCAGGGTCTTTGTATTTCAAAGGATTATCAAAGCACATATTATATGGCGACCAACTTGGAAATTCTTCACTTAATGGGTCTGGTGAAATCCAACGACCAGCGCGGTCGCCAATAGGTTGTGCATCGGGATTTAAACTATCGAGAACAATCCGACCTACAATTAAATTTTTGTTGACGTGCCAACGAACGGTACCAATGGTTACAATGCTATCAAGGTCGTGAAATTCTAAATATTTGCCGTTGCTTAACGTAGCAACTTTGGCTTTGTAGCCAAATTTCTTGAAAGGATTTCCCGATTGAATGTTATTCTCTCGACGTTCTTTTTCTTTTTTAGACAGCTTTTCTTGAGCTGAAAGCAAAGAAAAAGAAAATAATAGAATAAGTAAATAAATTAGTTTATTCATAAAGTTATATTTTATGCACCTAGCGAATTTCTCGGTTACTTGAGGTAGCGGGAGTTATTTCAGCACCATAGGTTTGTCCAAGTTCTTCCTGTAAATATTTACAAATTATTTTTAGATATTTTATTCTGTCACTTTCTGTTATTTCTAAAAGTTTAACACAATCTATAAATTCTTGTAAAACTCCCAGTGAATCAAAAGCTCCTTTACTTTTAAAAATAAAGACTTTATTATTAGAGAAAATAAATAGTCTCCTTGGAAAGTGAGCCCCAGTTAAATTAAATGTATAAACACCTGATTTATTGCCAAAATTTACTGTTTTGCTCGATAAGTTATATACATTTATATGGCTATTCACATTCTCACCCTCGTTTAAGTAAAATTTTTCTAATTTATCGTATATAGAGTCTGGAATTTTCAAATTATAAGACAAGTTTGTTTTTTGAGAATATATATTATTTGAAGCTATAAAGCTTATCAATGCATAAAAAAAAAGTTTTTTCATTTTTATTTAATTTTGAGTTGATTCGTTTTTTATTTTTGTTTCAATTGCACGAGTTTTCACTTCACGATTTGGTCGCTCTTGACCTTTATTTTTTTCGATATATTTAAAATCTTTATTAATTTCTACTTTGTCTGTAGCGTGTACAATTTCATGACCAGCGATTAACCCAATTGCTTGATCAGTCGTTAATCCATCAAGGCGTGAGGTTCCAGCCTCAATTCCATTATTTATTGTTCCCTCAAAAATAGTTATTGAGGCCTCTTTTATGGAATAATTACCGTTTTTGTCTGCTTTTGTTCCATCTTTTGAACCTTGCAATGTTTCACCATAGGTACGGCTAACCTTATTGCCATCTCGAGTTGTTTTATCTTTTAATGAAATACTCAAACTCACTTTAATGTCAGATTTCTCTAGTTTTTCTAACTGACTTTTACCAGTAGTGGTATTATTGAGTGAATTCCCAATTCTTTGAGTCTCTGCTGATGCATTTGGACTCCATTTAATACTGCCATCACTATTTGTGGTGTGGGTTACTGCTTTTCCATCAGTTCCAAGAATCCATTCAGGTGCTCTCCCATCAGGGTCAACAAATTTCACTGGATTGTCATAACACATATTGTATGGCGACCAACTTGGGAACTCTTCACTTAATGGGTCTGGTGTAATCCAACGTCCTGCGCGGTCTCCAATTGTTTGATTATCTGGGTTTAAGCTATCAGGAACAATTCGTCCAACAATTTCGCTTTTGTAAACGTGCCAACGAACGGTACCAATGGTTACAATACTATCAAGGTCGTGAAATTCTAAATATTTGCCGTTGCTTAACGTAGCAACTTTGGCTTTATAGCCAAATTTCTTGAAAGGATTTCCCGATTGAATGTTTTTCTCTCGGCGTTCTTTTTCTTTTTCAGACAGCTTTTCTTGAGCTGAAAGCATAGAAAAAGAAAATAATAGAAT
>JBIPNF010000266.1:0-3135 GCA_044373885.1 Flavobacterium sp.
CAATAGCTAGCTCGGGTTTAGTTTCTGGAACACAATTTACTTCAACAATTGCAACAGGTACTGCGCCATTTGTAGTTACATCTACAACTCCAGTATCTAATTTAAATATCGCTGGTAATGCCGCAACGGCAACTAGTGCAATCAGTTTTACTGGTTCATTAGTTGGTGACGTAAGTGGTACTCAAGGAACAACAGTTATCGGAGCCAATAAAGTTACTTATGCTAAAATGCAGACCGTTACATCAAGTCGTTTATTAGGAAATCCTACAGTTTCATCGGCAGTACCTTCCGAAATTTCAATTGGTACAGGTTTGAATCTTAGCACAGACGGGGTGTTGACAGCAGTCGTATCAGGGTCTTCAGTAACAAGTGTAACGGGTACAACGCCGATAGTTTCGTCCGGAGGCACATCTCCTGCTATTTCAATCCCTGCAGCAACTACAAGTACATCAGGATATTTAACAACTTCTGATTGGAATACTTTTAACTCAAAACAATCCGCTTTAGGATTTACACCATATAATTCTTCAAATCCATCTGGTTTTACAAACAATACAGGTACAGTTACAACAGCTTCAATAGTTACCTCTAATGGTGTTTCCGGGACTATTACTAATGCAACTACTACACCAGCTATCACAATTACTCTAGGAGCTATAACCCCAAGTTCAATAGCTAGCTCGGGTTTAGTTTCTGGAACACAATTTACTTCAACAATTGCAACAGGTACTGCGCCATTTGTAGTTACATCTACAACTCCAGTATCTAATTTAAATATCGCTGGTAATGCCGCAACAGCAACTAGTGCAATCAGTTTTACGGGTTCATTAGTTGGTGACGTAAGTGGTACTCAAGGAACAACAGTTATCGGAGCCAATAAAGTTACTTATGCAAAAATGCAGACAGTAACAGCAAACAAAATATTAGGTAACTTGACAGGATCTGCTGCGGTTCCAAGTGAAATTGCGGTTTCGGGTTCGGGAAATGTTGTTTTATCTGATTCTCCAACACTTACTGGAACTACTAGCTTAGTAAATGCAAACGTTACTTCAATATCAGGTGTTAGTTCAAATGGAACTATTGCAGGATTTAATGCTCTAGTAACCTCGGTTAGTAGTGCTTATACTTTATTACAATCAGATAATGGAAAAGTGATTAATTTCTCCAATGGTTCTAATGTTATTTTGACAGTGCCTGCTGGACTTAGTGCAGGATTTAACTGTCTTATCATTCAATATGGAGCAGGAGCTATAACAATAACAGCAAGTGGTGTTACAATTAGAAATAAAGGCAACTTTACCACAACTGATGGAATTAATTCAATTGTGACTCTTGTTAGCCCAATTTCAAATGTATTTATTTCTAGCGGAAACATGAAATTATAAAAAATAAAAATATGAAGATTTGGATTATATTACTTATTAGTATTTCTGGTTTTTCCCAAACTATAATTGCTCCTGCTTTTTATGGAGCGTATGCTTCGGGTACTACACTTGCAACAATTACAACATCTGCGATCTCACCCATAGCCTCTATTTCAGCTTCCAGTGGGGGTACAATAATTAATGATGGAGGAGCTCCTGTAACCCAAAGAGGAATTTGTTGGAGTACTTCTCCTTCACCAACAACTTCTAATAGTATTACTATGGATGGAACCGGTGTTGGAGTATATTCTAGTAATATGACAGGATTATCAAGAGTAACTTTATATTACGTACGTGCTTATGCCGTAAATAGTGTTGGAACCTCCTACGGAAATGAAATAAGTTTTACAACTCTTGCAGAATTACCGACCCTAACTACTACAGCTGTAAGTTTAATAGAATTTTATACAGCAACTTCCGGTGGAGTAGTAAGTTCAAATGGAGGTTCTGCTATAACTAGTGAAGGAATTTGTTGGAGCACCACTACAGGACCCACAATTGGATTGTCAACAATAACTTCCGATGGAACCACTTCTCCTTTTACAAGTAATATGACAGGCTTAACTTTGGGAACAAATTATTATGTTAGATCATACGCAACTAATAGTGTTGGTACAGGTTATGGAAATGAAATATTATTTTCATCAATTGGAGTAGGTTCTTTTTATAAAGGAGGTAAAGTTGGGTACATTTATGTAAGTGGAGATAATGGATATAGCGCAACAGTGCCTCACGGATTAGTGGTGCCTCATATTAGTGGAGGATCGTTGGCGTATGGAAATATTAATGATAATGCCTTGTGGGGTTGTCAAGGGACTAATATAGCAGGAGCAGCTAGCACTTCATTAAATGCTGGTGATAATAATACTAATGCCATTATTGCAGCCTGTTCAACGCCTGGAATTGCAGCTAGAATTTGTAATGATTACACAGTTGTTGTAGGTGGTATAACATATTCCGATTGGTACCTTCCTAGTAAGGTTGAAATAGAAAAATTGATAACAAACAGGACTAATACAAAGCTTGCTGGGACCTATAGTCCATTAAATTATTATTGGACTTCCACGCAAGATAGTGCAACTGAAGCTTGGCAAGCTGAGTTTAGTGGAAACTCAACAGTGCCTCTTGTTAAATATGGTAAGAATGATTCGACCTATGGCGGATATTTAGTGACAGGTATACTTTATTTTTAATTTTTTTAAACTTTTAATGATTTTAAAAAAAAAGGTTTTTATTTAAATTTGATTCCTGAATGTAAATATCTGCTAAGTCAGTTCCAATTTCAAATGATGATTTTTCTACTGATTGACCATATTTAATTTTAAAACCAAGTTTGTTTTGGAATTCCAGTTAATCAGGCGATGGGAACTAAAACAGGAATATTGACTTCTCATGTAACTGAGAAAGTTCTTAAGGAGTATTACTTAGATCCGAAAGTAATCTCAACAATTGAAAAGGCCGTATTGTAAGTTGGTGTTTTCGGATGGATTTTATCTATATTTATTTTTTTGATTAATCCCTAAAATTAATTATAAATTTGTCCAAACTTTTGGGTGCAGTCTAATGTTTATATTAGGGGTTTATTTTTGTAGCGAGGACGTGAGTTGAACCAGTGACTCAGAGTTATGAATTAACTTTTAGGCTAATTTAAACCCTTTTTTGCCTTAAAAGGTATAAATTCTTAAAAAAAGCACGAATTAGTGTATTATTG
>JBIPNF010000033.1:0-15883 GCA_044373885.1 Flavobacterium sp.
CAACAACAATATTTTCATCTATTTGAAAAACCGGAACATTTTCACTTGGGCTTACATATTTCAATTTGAATTCATTAAGACTAATGTAATTATGATTATTTGTTGTTTTACCTTGAATCATAATTCGCCCGTAATATTTTACAGAATCAATAATAGTGTCTTTTTTAACAACATTCATTGTACCAATACTCTCTGGATTTATAGTTGACATTAAGGAGTAATCTATTAATTTTCCATTAAAAAAAATAGCTGGAGGCTGAGGATTCCTTGAAATTATATTATTCTTATAAATTACTTTTATAACTGTGTCCTTAATAGTATCAGTTTTAGTACTATTCAAACCTGTAACTTTACCTGTAAGTTGTCCGAAAGTTGTTACTGATAAAAATGCAATAATTATAGTTAATTTTAATTTCATTTTAAAAAATTGAAGTTTGATTACAATAAAGATGGTGAATTATACTATTAGGTCCCGCTAAAAATCGGGATAGATGATTCACATGCTTTTTGCAAAGTAAAAAGGGGTTCTCTGCTTACATATTGCGTCTATATTGACCACCAACTTCAAACAATGCACTTGTGATTTGACCCAACGAACATACTTTTGTAGCTTCCATTAAATGTTCAAACAAGTTTTCGTTTTTGATAGCTGCTTCTTGTAAATCATTCAAATGTTGGTTTACTTTATCTTGATTTGATTGATGTAAATTAGTCAACATATCAATCTGATATTGTTTTTCTTCTTCAGTTGCACGGATAACTTCCGCAGGAATAACCGTTGGTGAACCCTTTGAACTCAAGAACGTATTTACCCCTATAATTGGAAATTCACCCGTGTGTTTCAACGTTTCGTAATACAAACTTTCCTCTTGAATTTTCGAGCGTTGGTACATCGTTTCCATGGCACCAAGTACACCTCCACGTTCTGTAATTCTATCAAATTCTTCTAAAACTGCAGCTTCAACCAAATCAGTTAGTTCTTCAATTATAAAAGCACCCTGAATTGGATTTTCATTTTTGGTCAATCCCAATTCTTTATTGATAATCAATTGAATTGCCATTGCACGACGTACTGATTCTTCAGTTGGCGTGGTAATTGCTTCGTCATAGGCATTGGTATGCAATGAGTTACAATTATCATAAATAGCATATAACGCTTGTAACGTAGTACGAATATCATTGAAATCAATTTCTTGAGCGTGCAAAGAACGTCCAGATGTTTGAATGTGATATTTCAACATTTGCGCTCTTTCGTTAGCACCGTATTTATTTTTCATAGCTTTCGCCCAAATTTTACGAGCCACACGACCGATAACTGCATATTCAGGATCGATTCCATTTGAGAAAAAGAAAGATAAATTTGGTCCAAAATCGTTGATATCCATTCCACGACTTAAATAATATTCCACATAAGTGAAACCATTAGAAAGTGTAAATGCCAATTGCGAAATTGGGTTTGCCCCTGCTTCTGCAATATGATAACCAGAAATAGAAACCGAATAAAAGTTTCTTATATTGTTTTTTATAAAATATTCCTGCACATCGCCCATCAAACGAAGGGCAAATTCTGTAGAAAAAATGCAAGTATTTTGTGCTTGATCTTCTTTTAAAATATCAGCTTGTACCGTTCCACGAACTTGCGAAAGGGTTCTTATTTTTATTTCATTATAGATTGATAAAGGCAAAACCAAATCCCCAGTTACCCCTAAAAGCAACAAACCTAAACCATTATTTCCTTCGGGTAAATCCCCTTGGTATTTTGGTCTAGCGGTTCCTTTTTGTTTGTAAATTACTGCAATTTTAGCTTCAACTTCTTTTTCTAATCCGTTTTCTTTGATGTAATATTCGCATTGTTGGTCTATGGCAGCATTCATGAAAAAGCCCAGCAGCATTGGCGCAGGCCCGTTTATGGTCATACTCACCGATGTTAATGCGTGAACTAAGTCGAAACCAGAATATAATTTTTTAGCGTCGTCCAAACAGCAAATTGAAACACCCGCATTTCCGATTTTCCCGTAAATATCAGGTCGGATATGAGGGTCATTTCCGTATAAAGTTACACTATCAAAAGCAGTTGAAAGTCGTTTTGCAGGTAATCCTGCGCTCACATAATGAAATCTTTTATTGGTTCGTTCTGGTCCACCTTCGCCTGCAAACATTCGAGATGGATCTTCGCCTTCTCTTTTAAAAGGATACAAACCAGCGGTAAATGGAAATTCTCCAGGTACATTTTCTTGTAAGTTCCAACGCAAAATATCGCCCCAAGCTTCGTACTTTGGTAGCGCAATTTTAGGTATTTGTGTGTGTGACAAACTTTCGGTATGTGTAGCAATTTTGATTTCCTTATCTCTTACTTTAAACGTGTAAAATGGATTTTTATACTTAGCCCCTTTTTCATTCCAAGTCAAAATTACCTCCCAATTGTAGGGATCTAAATCCATTTTTATTTTCTCAAATTGGTTTAATAAAAGTGAAATAAAAACTTTGTCTTCTGGTTTTTCATTGGCAGCATTCAATATTTCAATGCCGGATTTATTCAAGATTGGTTCATTTCCAGAAACACTTTCAACAGTTTTGAAAATACCATATAATTTTTGAGCCACTTTTTGTTGTGTCAAAGAAGTGGCGTCATATTTACGATTATTTTCTGCGATTTCAGATAAATAGCGTGTTCTATGAGGTGGAATTACGAATATTTTTTCGCTCATTTCACGAGTGATTTTGAACGTTGATTTCAAATCACTTTCTGTTTTTTTAACGATTTTATCCATTATTGCTTTGTAAAGCGTATTCATTCCTGGATCGTTGAATTGAGACGCAATCGTTCCAAATACAGGCATTTCATCAGGATTTACATCCCAAAGATTGTGATTGCGTTGGTACTGTTTTTTTACATCGCGAACAGCATCAAGTGCACCGCGTTTATCAAATTTATTTAGTGCTACTAAATCGGCAAAATCAAGCATGTCGATTTTTTCCAATTGGGTGGCAGCTCCAAATTCGGGAGTCATTACATATAGAGAAACATCAGAATGATCCATGATTTCGGTGTCCGATTGTCCGATTCCTGAAGTTTCCAAGATGATGATGTCGTAATTTGCAGCTTTTAATACTTGAATGGCATCAGCAACATATTTAGAAAGCGCTAAATTAGATTGACGCGTTGCCAATGAACGCATATAAACTCTGTGATTGTTGATGGCGTTCATTCGAATTCTGTCACCTAATAATGCGCCACCCGTTTTCCTTTTAGATGGATCAACAGATATTAATCCGATGGTTTTTTCGGGAAAATCGATTAAGAAGCGACGAACCAACTCATCGACTAAAGATGATTTTCCAGAGCCGCCTGTTCCTGTAATTCCAAGAACGGGAGTTTTAGAGGTTTTATTCTTTTGTTGGATTTGCTCCAAAATTGGCCTTGCAATTTCAGGGAAATTCTCTGCGGATGAAATTATTCTCGCAATTGCTTTTGAATTTTTTTCTTCCAAATGATTAATTTCATCACTTAACGTATTTCCGATTGCATAATCCGATTTTTGTACTAAATCGTTTATCATTCCCTGTAATCCCATTGCTCGACCGTCGTCTGGAGAATAAATACGTGTGATGCCGTAGTCTTGTAATTCGGTAATTTCAGAAGGCAAAATTACACCTCCACCACCTCCAAAAATTTTGATGTGTTCTGCTCCTTTTTGTTTGAGCAAATCATACATGTATTTAAAATATTCATTGTGTCCACCTTGATAAGAAGTAATTGCGATTGCATTAGCATCTTCTTGAATGGCAGTATTTACAACTTCTTCCACACTTCTATCGTGTCCAAGATGAATTACTTCAACTCCTGTGGATTGGATAATTCTTCGCATAATATTTATAGCCGCATCGTGTCCGTCAAAAAGGGCGGCAGCGGTTACAATTCGGACTTTATGAACTGGTATGTAGGGTTTTTGGACTTCCATTTATGAATGTGATAATTTTAAAGGTGCAATTTACGAGTTTTTTAAAAATAATTTATCGATAATAGCAAAAAACATACTTTATGATAATGTAAATTTTGGTATACAAAAATTACTTTCTGCAAAAATACAGTTACAAATACTGAGGTCATAGCCCTGATAGCAGCGGTATCCCAAGCTTTTTAGCTTGGATATAGCGGATAGCAGGAAATAGCTCCAAAAAAAATGCTCTTAATGAATAGAGCATTTAATTGTATTTGAAATCAAAAATCGCGCATTAAATTTCCATCATTGCGACTTCGACGCCCAAACCGTCAGCGATTCCTGTGCCCAAACGCCCATCAACTCGGTACCAGTGGCTTAATTGAAGGTTGATGATATTGTGTTTTCGTGGCCCAGTAATTCCTGACATCTCGCCAACAATATTGTTGATGGTGTGTCGTTGCTGTTCGGGAGTCATCAACCTGAATAAATTTCCAGGTTGAGTGAAATGATCGTTTTCACCTTCCGAATTTCTATCGTACCAATCGGCAATTTTGCTTTGCAATTCTAAAGGTGGTTCTTTATAATCCTCATCAATTTCGAATTTATCAAAACTATTTGGGTAATAATTTGGTGAACTTCCTCCGTTTCCATCGACGCGCATTTGACCGTCACGCTGGTAATTGTTGGTTGAAAATGGACAGCGGTTTACAGGTATTTCTTCGTAATTTACCCCCAAACGATAACGTTGAGCATCGGGATAGGACAACAATCGGCCTTGTAGCATTTTATCGGGAGAATAGCCAATTCCGTTCACAATATGCGCTGGGGCAAAGGCCAATTGTTCGATGTCTTGGAAATAATTTTCGGGATTTCTGTTTAATTCTAATTCGCCAACATCAATTAATGGATAATTGGCGTGAGGCCAAACTTTGGTTAAATCGAATGGATTAAAATAATAATTTTCAGAATTAGCTTCTTTCTCCGTCATAACTTGGATTTTCAAATTCCATTTTGGAAATTTCTTGTTTTCGATGTGTTCAAACAAATCTCGTTGGGCAAAATCCATATCGGTAGCTTTCATTTTGGAAGCTTCGGAATCGGTAAAATTTTTAATTCCTTGCGCGGTTATAAAGTGAAATTTCACATAAAAACGTTCGTTAGCTTCATTAATCATTGAATACGTATGGCTTCCGAATCCGTGCATGTGTCGGTATCCGTAGGGAGTTCCTCGATCGGACATTAGAATCAAAACCTGATGAATACTTTCAGGGTTGAGCGACCAATAATCCCACATCATTGTTGGTGATTTCATATTGGTATGAGGATCACGCTTTTGAGTGTGAATAAAATCTCCGAATTTCTTGGGATCTTTCACGAAAAAAACGGGCGTATTATTTCCAACTAAATCCCAATTTCCATCTTCGGTATAGAATTTTATAGCGAAACCACGGGGGTCTCTTTCGGTATCGGCAGAACCTTTTTCACCGCCAACGGTTGAAAATCGCATCACAATTTTAGTTTCTCTGCCGATTTTAGAAAACAATTTGGCTTTCGTATATTTTGTAATATCATGTGTAACAGTGAAAGTTCCAAACGCACCCGAACCTTTTGCATGGACTACTCTTTCGGGAATTCGCTCCCTATTGAAATGCGCCATATTTTCGTGGAGAATGTAATCTTGTAATAAAATAGGTCCACGAGAACCTACCGTTTGGGAGTTTTCATTTTCAGAATACGGTCTTCCCGATGCCGTTGTTAGCTTATCTTGTGCTTTCATACTAGTTTTATTTAAATTATTTTTAAAATAACGTACCGTAAACTATCGCAAAATGGTATGGAGTTTGTATATCTTTGGAGAAATATAAAGTTATGAAAAAAATAATTATGCTTCTTCTTTTTGTGCCGATTATTGCAACTGCTCAACTCGGTAAATTGAAAAACATTTCAAAGATCAAAGTTCCCAAAATCACTAAATTGACAACAATCCCTGATATTAGTGCAGGTTTAAAAGAGGCTTTGAATAATGGAATTACAAAACAAGTTTCCAAATTAACTGCTGAAGACGGTTTTTATAAAAATGACCTTGTAAAAATTTTACTACCATCAGAATTACAAAAAGTAGATAAAACTATGCGAAGTATAGGAATGGCAAGTTTCGCAGATGAGGGTTTGAAAGTTTTGAACAGAGCTGCCGAAGATGCAGTGAAAGAAGCCACGCCAATATTTGTGGATGCGGTAAAAAACATGACTTTTTCAGATGCCAAAACGATATTAATGGGGAATGAAAATTCGGCGACAACCTATTTGGAAACTGCAACATCGACTGCATTATATGATAAATTTAGTCCCGTAATTGCCACTTCATTAGATAAAGTAAATGCAGATAAAATTTGGGAACAAATAATAAAAAAATACAATTCGATTCCATTAGTGAAGAAAGTTTCACCCGATTTAAAGGATTATGTGACCAAGGAAACGATGAAAGGAGTTTTTAAAATGGTTGCTGTTGAGGAAAAGGAAATTAGGGTAAATTTAAAAGCGAGAACTTCGCCTTTATTACAGCGTATTTTTGCAATGCAGGATAAAAAATAAAGGGTATCAGTTAACAATCAATAACATAGAAATAACATCCACTTAACATCAAACTGTGAATTGCTTTAGATATTTGTAAAGAGTTTAAAGTTAGTTTAGTTTGGATAAATAAGCCATTACTTTTGGGTAGTGGTTTTTTTATTTTTGGCCGTTTAAAAAGGAAAGTACTGTAGCATTGAAAGTGAAGGGTTGTTCAATATTTACAACATGTCCACATTGTTCCACAACAAATAATTGGGATGATTTAAAGTGTTTTTCGACTACTTTTCGAACGGAAGGTAGAAACATATAATCCTCTTCTCCCATAATATATAAAGTAGGAATGTTGAGTTCTTCATGGCGAAACCATTTCAAAATAGGATTGATTTCGGCGGTAAGTTTGAACCATTTAATAAACTCTTTCTGATATAATTTTTTGGCTTCATTGATAAACAACAAACGGGACTGTTTGTGATTTTTATTGGGCATGATTACAAACGCAAAGAACTTATACAAAACCAAATACGGCAATACATATTTGAACATATTCCCTAATTTCATTAGAATTTGTGAACGGAAATTCATTTTTAGAATGGCACCTCCAAGAATCATACTTTGAACCCGATTCGGATGCATTTCTGCCAATTGACGAATTAAAATAGTACCTAATGAAATGCCTACGAAATGCGATTTTTCAATTTTTAAATGGTCTAAAACTTCCAGAATATCATTGGCCAAAGCCGAAAAAGTATATTTTTGTTTGAAGGCAATTTTAATTTGCTGATTTGAATTCCCGTGACCTCGCAAATCCAATAATAACACATTGTACTGCTTCTGAAAATCACGAATTTGCTTGAACCAAATAGAAGAACTTCCTCCAGCACCATGAACAAAAGTTACCCATTGGGCACTCTTTTCGTTTTCGTAAATGGTGTAATGAATCATTCTTTTTTTTGTAAATGTAATTGATTTATGTTGGATTCAGTTTATAAAAGATAAAAACTCAAATCGAATTGTGTATAATTTTGAAATACTCAAAGGCTTTCAACAAGCGGCTTCCGTGCCAAGAAAACATTTCACCATCAACAAAAATAGTCGTGGCGTGGTGCGTTGCTCTTCCGATTTCGAAAGCGTCTTCTTCCTTGAATGGGAATGGTTCAGACGATAAAAATACAACATCAGGATCGCCATCTAATCGTATTATTTTGAGTTCAATTTCAGGATAACGCCCTTTGTTTTCGTATATGTTTTGGAAATGATTGAGTTTCAACAATTCATTAATAAACGTGTTGGAGCCCGCAACCATAAAGGGATTTTTCCAAATAAAATAGGCCGCTTTTTTAAATGGTTTATCCTTTACAAAATTTTGAAAATCGCTCAAAGCAAATGCCAATTTATCATTCCATTTTTGCGCCTCGGTTCTACAATTCAGTAATTGCCCGAAGTCGGAAATCATTTTGAAATTGTCATCAATTGTAATAATATCAGTAACCCAAACTGGACAAATTTTACTTAATTCAGCAACTATTTCTTTGGTATTTTCTTCTTTATTGGCAATAATTAAATCGGGTTGCAACAATCTAATTTTTTCAAAGTGAACATTTTTAGTGCCACCAATGCTCTTTTTTGTCTTTTTAAAATGATACGGATGTACACAAAACTTAGTAATGCCGACAATTTTTTCTTCCTGACCTAAATCAAATAATAATTCTGTTTGCGACGGCACGAGTGAAATTATACGCTTTGGCGAAGTTTCAAAAACATGTTCAATTCCAATTTGGTCAACCAATTTAATAGCCATAAACTCAATTATAATAAAATGTAAATTTATTGCTTTTTAAACAATTAAATTCAATAGTGTATGGTTTTTATATAGGTGTAATAAACTTCATTAACAGTAATGATTATTATATTTGATAAATTATAAAAATTAAACTCAATCTTTCTAAATGCGTAATTTTATTTGTATAACAATACTTTTTTCATCTTCACTTTTTTATTCACAAGTTCAAATTTCACAAGATAATTTTGAAGGAAATAGTACTATTAATAGCTGGTTCGGAGATGACTGTGGAATGGATAATAATTTCACAAACCCATTTCCTACCAGTACAAACACTTCTTCCAAAGTTTTGAAATATTCAGATATTGGTGGACTTTATGCAAATGTTCGCTTTGATGCAGGATTCAATTATAATTTAGCCACTAGTAGTGTTTTTTCTTTGAAAATATATGTGCCTTCAACCGGCATTACAGGAAATCAAACGAATCGAATCTCGCTAAAGCTTCAAAATGGCGCTATTGCTTCACCTTGGACTACACAATGTGAAATTATAAAACCTATTGTATTGAATCAATGGCAGACGATAATTTTCAATTTTGCAACGGATGCTTTTGTGAATTTCGATTCAAACTCTCCTAATCCCATGAACAGATTGGATTTTAACAGAATCATACTTCAAGTAAATGGTGAGAATAACACTTCACAAGTAGTTGCTTACGTAGATGATTTTTTATATTCTGGAGCAGCAACAATTTATAATACGTTGGTTTGGAGTGATGAATTTGACACCAATGGTTCAATAAATTCTTCAAAATGGTTTCCTCAAACCCAACTTCCAAATGGTAATAGTTGGTACAATGGCGAATTACAACATTATACAAACCGTCAAGTAAATTCGAATGTTGCGAATGGAATTCTCAATATTGTGGCAAAAAGAGAGACTTTTACCGATCAAGGAAAAACAAAACAATTTACTTCGGCTCGATTGAATTCAAAATTTGCTTTCAAATACGGTCGTGTAGAAGTTCGCGCTAAACTACCCGTAGGGGCTGGGACATGGCCAGCAATATGGATGCTTGGAAAAAATATTATTGAGCCTGGGGGTTTTTGGACAAGCACTTTTGGAACTGCAAGTTGGCCTGCATGTGGCGAAATTGACATAATGGAGCATTGGGGAACCAATCAAAATTATGTTCAAAGTGCAATGCACACCCCTTCCAGTTCTGGAAGTACTGTAAATCTTGGTGGTCAAACTATTTCAACTGCTTCAACTCAGTTTCATGTATATACTTTGGATTGGTCGTCCACAAACATGATTTTCAGCGTAGATAATGTGGTTCATTATGTCTATAATCCTGCAGTTAAAAATGCTAGTACTTGGCCTTTTGATGCAGAGCAATACCTATTATTAAATGTAGCAATTCAATCAAGTATTGCTTCTAACTTTGTTCAATCTGCAATGGAAATTGATTACGTTAGGGTTTACCAACAAACAATTTTAGGGAATAACAATATAACTAAAGAAAATGATTTGGTTTTATTTCCAAATCCTGCTGCTGACAAACTAAATCTAATAACTCCAGAAAGTCAGATAGGAAATCGAATCGCAATTTACTCTATTTTGGGTCAAGAATTAAATTCTTATGTTCTGAATACAGTGGAAAATGTTTTAGATGTATCACACTATCAAAACGGAATCTACCTTTTGAAAATAAATACAAATTCAGGTATTCAAACGTATAAATTTATTAAAGAATAGTAGTTTTTAAAATCACTGCCATTTCTTCTTGCATTTTTAACGCTTCTACCCTTGCCTTTTCAGCAAAATCAGTTCCTTTTGAAGCATAAATAATTGCTCGAGAAGAATTAATCAACAATCCAACATTGGCATTCATTCCGTGTTTGCAAACTTCCGAAAGGCTTCCTCCTTGTGCACCAACACCGGGAACAAGTAAAAAACTATCAGGGACAATTTTGCGGATTTCAGTGAAATATTCGGCTTTTGTAGCTCCAACAACATACATCAAGTTTTCAGAATTTTTCCAAGTTTTCGATGTTTCCAAAACCTGTTTGTATAATTCCTTTCCTCCCGAGACTTCGGGAACATTCACCGTTTGAAAATCAAAAGCACCTTCATTTGAAGTCAAAGCCAACATAATCGTGTGTTTATTCTCGAAAGCCAAAAAGGGTTCAACCGAATCTTTTCCCATATACGGCGCAACGGTAACACTATCAAAATTCAAATCTTCAAAGAAAGCTTTGGCGTACATCGATGACGTATTTCCAATATCGCCACGTTTTGCATCGGCAATTGTGAAGATTTCAGGGTGCTTTTCGTTGATGTAATTAATTGTTTTTTGCAATGAAATCCAACCTTTAATACCATACGCCTCATAGAAAGCTGTATTGGGTTTGTAGGAAACTGCCAAATCGTTCGTAGAATCGATTATCGCTTTATTGAACTCGAAAATTGGGTCTTCTGATGCTAATAAATGTGGTGGGATTTTATTCAAATCAACATCCAAACCAATACATAAGAATGATTTTTTGATTTTGATTTGGGCAATTAATTCTGTAGTTGTCATTGTTGTGTGTTTAACCGCAAAGTTCGCAAAGTTTTTCGCAAAGTTCACTAAGTTTTAAAAAAAATGCCAAACTTAATTCAGTATGGCATTTTTTATCTATTAGTCTATTATCTTTTATCTTTAAAAAACCTCACTCGCTTCTTTCAATTTCTCCATATTATTCACCAATTGTAATTCGTCTACAATTTTCTGAATATCCCCATTCATAATGTTCCCCAAATCATATAAAGTCAATCCCACTCGGTGATCGGTTACGCGTCCTTGTGAATAATTATAAGTTCTAATTTTAGCTGAACGGTCTCCAGAACTTACTTGCGATGTACGTTTTGTAGCATCTTCCGCTTGTTTTTTCGCCAATTCTTGTTCATATAAACGAGAACGCAAAACGCCCATCGCCTTATCTTTATTTTTATGTTGCGATTTTTGATCCTGACATTGTGCCACCAATCCTGTTGGAATGTGTGTCAATCGAACTGCCGATTTCGTAGTATTTACCGATTGTCCTCCAGGACCTGACGAACAGAAAAAATCCACACGAACATCATTCATATCAATTTGAACATCAAATTCTTCGGCTTCTGGAAGTACCATAACAGTAGCTGCCGAAGTATGAACACGACCTTGCGTTTCCGTTTGCGGTACGCGCTGCACACGGTGAACACCCGCTTCAAACTTCAACGTTCCATAAACATCTTCACCTGTAACTTCAAAAATCACCTCTTTGAAACCTCCCGAAGTTCCTTCATTCATATCCACAACCGAAGTTCTCCAACCTCTATTTTCGCAATATTTTGTATACATTCTAAACAAATCTCCGGCAAAAATACTCGCTTCATCACCACCCGTTCCAGCACGAATTTCTACCATCACATTTTTCGCATCTTCCGCATCTTTCGGAATCAATAAAAACTTAATTTCATCCTCTAATAAAGGCAAGCGTTCTTTTGCCTCATCCAACTGCATTTTCGCCATTTCGGTCATATCGGCATCACTTCCATCGGCAATAATTTCGTTGGCTTCGTCAATATTCCCCATCAAAACTACATACTCATCCCGTTTTTCAGCAAGTGCTTTCAAACCTTTATATTCCTGATTCAATTGCACATAGCGTTTTTGATCACTAATCACATCGGGCTGAATAATCAAATCCGAAATCTCATCGAAACGTTGTTTTACTATTTGAAGTCTGTCTAACATCTTATTTTTCCTTAATTTAAGTCTGCAAATTTACAAAAAAAAGTTGAAAAAGTAAAGCGGTTCACAATTGGAATTATTTGAAGCTTTCTCCCGCTGTCCGCTATATCCACACTAAAAAGCGTGGGATGCCGCTTCCATCCGGGCTAGGGGTTTTAAGATTTGATGTACAATCCTTTTTAAACTTCATAATTCCAACAAAATGTACTCTTTTTACAAGGTTCTAAAAATATTCAAATTACAATGAACTAATACTTCCTTTCATTTTTGTCCAATAAAATAATAAAATTTTGAACTATAAAAACAAACCGATATTACCATGTAAAGCGGAAAAAGTACCCAATTTAAATCAAAAAAAGCTGCCTCAAAAAATTGAGGCAACTTTTTCAATAAATCTATAAAAATTAAGGTGTAATTTATCTATTTGAGGTAAAAAAGTCAAGCATCATTACCTTGTCCCAAGCAGCTACAAAATCATTTACAAATTTTTGTTTCGCATCATTACTAGCATAGACTTCCGCAATTGCTCTAAGTTCTGAGTTTGAACCAAAAATTAAATCCGCACGTGTTGCAGTCCATTTTGACATTCCTGTAATTCTGTCTTTTCCTTCAAATAGCTCTTTTTCGTCATTAGTAGCGGTCCAAACCGTACTCATATCTAAAAGATTAACAAAAAATTCATTCGATAATTTGTCTTTTTCAGTAGTAAAAACACCGTGTTTTGACTCATCAAAATTTGCATTTAGCGAACGTAAACCACCTACTAGAACTGTCATTTCTGGTGCAGATAATGTCAATAATTGTGCCTTATCAACCAATAGGGCTTCTGTTGCAACAGAATATTTTGTTTTCAAGTAGTTACGAAAACCGTCAGCAGTTGGTTCTAATACTGCCATCCCTTTTATGTCTGTTTGCTCTTGAGTGGCATCCATTCTTCCTGGTGTAAAAGGAACATTGACTTCAAAACCCGCATTTTTAGCTGCTGTTTCCACTCCGTAAACTCCTGAAAGCACTATTAAATCTGCCATAGAAATTTTTCTTGAAGCACTTTTGGCATTGAAATTTTTCTGAATATTTTCAAGAACTGGCAACACTTTATACAACTGTTTTGGATTATTAGCCTCCCAATGTTTTTGTGGTTCTAAACGAATTCTTGCACCGTTTGCACCACCTCTTCTGTCGGATGCCCGATAAGTAGAAGCCGAAGCCCATGCGGTAGAAACTAATTCATTAATCGACAAGCCTGATTTTGCTATCTCCGCTTTCAAAGCCTTAATATCTTTATTATTTACCACTTCGTGATTAAGAGCCGGGATTGGATCTTGCCAAATTAAATCTTCTGTTGGAGCTTCTGGCCCAAGATAAGTGGTTTTTGGTCCCATATCACGATGTGTTAATTTAAACCAAGCTTTTGCAAATGCTACTTCAAATTCTTTTGGATTATCATAAAAACGTTTTGAAATTTTAGCATATTCTGGATCGAAACGGAACGCTAAATCCGTTGTTAACATAGTTGGTAGGTGCTTCACGTTTAGATCAAAGGCGTCTGGAATAAAAGCTTGTCCTTTTTTTGCTACCCATTGATGAGCACCAGCAGGACTTTTTGTTAATTCCCACTCATTATCATATAAGATTTTGAAAAATCCAAAATTCCATTGTGTCGGTTTTCCTGTCCAGGTAACTTCCAGTCCAGATGAAATAGCGTCGGTTCCTTTACCTGATTTATAAGTGCTTTTCCATCCCAAACCTTGTTCTTCGATTCCAGCAGCTTCAGGTTCTGCACCTACATTACTAGCTGGTCCTTTACCGTGTGTTTTACCAAAAGTATGTCCACCAGCATTTAATGCAGTGGTTTCTTCATCGTTCATTCCCATTCTTCCGAATGTTTCTCTTATGTCTTTTGCGGCTAATAATGGATCTGGATTTCCTCCAGGTCCTTCTGGGTTTACATATATCAATCCCATTTGTACCGCTGCCAAAGGATTTTCTAACTTTCTACCTTCGGAGTAGCGCTTCTCGTCGAGCCATTTAGTTTCTGAACCCCAATATACATTAGATTCTGGTTCCCAAACATCAACTCTACCTCCAGCAAAACCATACGTTGGAAATCCCATTGATTCTAAGGCAACGTTTCCTGTAAGAATCATTAAATCCGCCCAAGAAATTTTGCTTCCGTATTTTTGTTTGATTGGCCATAGCAACCTTCTCGCCTTATCTAAATTTACGTTATCTGGCCAACTATTCAATGGTGCAAAACGCTGTTGACCTGCCCGAGAGCCACCTCGACCATCGCCTGAACGATACGTTCCAGCACTGTGCCAAGCCATTCTGATGAACAATGGGCCGTAATTACCAAAATCGGCTGGCCAAAAATCATTTGATTGCGTCATCAAGGTTTCTAAGTCTTTCTTCAAAGCTTTGTAATCAAGAGTTTTGAATTCTTTAGCATAGTCAAATTCTGCTCCCATTGGGTTAGATAAATTTGAATTTTGACGAAGCACATCAAGGTTCAATTGATTTGGCCACCACACTTTGTTTTTGTCGGACTGAGTACTTCCTTTTTCGAAGCTAATAGATTGACTTTTTGCATCCAATGTGGAGTTTTCATCGTATCCGTTTGATTCTTTTGAAGAACTAGCCGTTAGACCCGTGACTGGACATTTAGCCTGTTGTGCCATTCCTATAGCAACTGCAAACAGACCCGTTAATAAAATTACTTTTTTCATATGTTCAATTATTAAAAATTAGATAACTCAAAGTTGGTTCAATTTTATTTTTAAAATTGAGGTTTTTTAATGTTATTTTTTATTTTACTATAAGCTTTACTTATAGAAAATGCATTTTGGATTGATATAGCCAATAACCTGCGTTTGATTAATTTAATAAAGCATTGAAAAAATATTGCTTTTTATTTGTCATGCTTAATTGCATCTATTTAATTACCAAAAACAATAGTAATAACGTCTTATAAAGTTACTGTTATTTTTTTTCTTACTGGTGGGTTTAACAATAATTTTGATTATTAAAAATATCGTTTTGATTTACTTGGAAAGCATATTCTTAGCTTTATCTAATAATTTATTTGAGTGAATTGCAACACAATCAAAAATAATTTGAGAAAATTCGTGAAATTCTTGGCATTATTTAGTCAAAGTTTTAAATATCATAATTCCAGATTTGTTAAGTTTAAATCGGTTGGAACAGGGAAATAAAATCGAAATTAAATACCAATGTCGCTTGTTCGTTATTATGAAAATCAAAACGTAATTTTTAGCCCTGAGGGAAGCGGCATCCTCTTGGGGCGGTCCCGAAGCATCGGGACGCCACAAGAGATAGAGCGCACAGCAGGTGGAATGGTTAATGAAAACTCTAAACATTGTGCTCCCAAAAGAATACGAACTGTTTTAAATTTAAAATTTTTGATGCCGACTACTATTTTTGATTTTTCTGTAGTACACAATTGCAATTTTTTGAAGCTTTCTCCCGCTGTCCGCTGTATCCACGCTAAAAAGCGTGGGATGCCGCTACCATTCGGGCTAGGGCTTTTTTGTTCTTATTACATTTGAACCAAACAAATTTTCAAACCCTAATTTTCACATAATCAATCATCTAAAAAATAGTATTCATATTAATTCTAAATAAGCTTTGAAAAACAAAAGCCAGTGCTTACATTTGCACATTATTTTTAATAAGTCTAAATAATAATTATGAAAAGTGCCTTTTTTACCCTATTTACAATGTTAGTAATTTCATTCTCAATCCACGCACAAGATACAGGAATTGTTAAAGGGAAAATTCTCTCGTTT
>JBIPNF010000199.1:0-4749 GCA_044373885.1 Flavobacterium sp.
AAAAGGTAAGAACTCTCAATAACTTCAAACCAACAAAATTTAAAACTATTATCCATATCCAACTTATAGAAAAAACATATAAGAATGCCGAGGTTATAAGTGAAATAGACCACCAAATAGACATAAACCAAATAAAAAAAGTAATTGGTAATAGTAAAATTTTCATAATATTGGGTTTAAATTTTTGTTGTTTAATTTTTATGGTGCTTAAATTGGTTTATTATATTGCCGAGCTATAAAAGTTTGAGATTAAAGTTAAGATTTATGTTTCTGTTAAACACCAAAAATTCAAGTACAAAACCGTTTTCAAATTATGACTAAAACTCAAATTTCTTTTAGAGTATGATGGCGGTTCTTATAATATATAATTAATGGTAAAATTGCACCTATTAGACCTGAGCTTATGGCAAAAAAATCAATAGGAGTATATTCCAAATTAATATTATGGTCTGCATTTTTAGATTTTGCAAAATAATACATTATATAAACGCCAACAGTTGCTGAAAACACCCAGATAAAAGAAAATATTTTACCAACTAATACATTATTGTTTGGTGCAATATATACTCCAGTTAGTACAAATGCAAATGCTCTAAAAAAAGGAGCAAGAATTAATTCTGGAGATTCTGGATATGGTGTAATAAAAGGGTTTTCTCCACCGCTTAAAAAAGAGTATAAAATATAATGTAATGGAAAATCCATTAAAATTGCAAATAAAATTGACAAGGGAAGTAGAAATATCCAGCGTAAGTAAATTTTAATTTTAGAATTCATATTAGATGATTAAAAGGTTAAACATTCCCTAAGTTACCGCACGAATCCTTTCGTGTGGTTGTGATAATAATTTCAAAAATGTGATTGGCAACAATAAAACAACACAAGTTGTATTCACAGCCAATCCTGCGCATGCTTTGTGAGGGAAGTAATGTTGGCAAAGACTTTTTTTACCGTTGTTGTACTGAAATAAAGAATGCTTATTTCAATGCAAAATACAAGGTTCTGTATTTTTTTATAAATGTAATACAAATTTTACAAAAACGAAACAAAGTGTTTCATTTTTATTTGTAATTTTTATTAAGTTATTATAGAAATCTCAAATCGTAAATCGTAAATCGAGTCTCGCGCTAAGGAATGCGGTGGAAATCCTCTGTGGAACGAAGTGAAGCAGAGATTGTAGCGCACAGCCCGACCGAGTTTAACAAAAGATGGCGTAGTTTCTGCTAACGAACTAAACGAGGGCGCGCCCAAAAAAAACTTTTTATGAAATAATTCTACCATCTTCCATGGTAATGATTCTGTTGGTTCTATCTGCAAAATCAGTATCGTGAGTTACAATCAACAAAGTCTGGTTGTTTTCTTGTGTGAGTTTGCTAAAAATATCAAAAACGAGGTCGCTATTTTTCTGGTCTAAGTTGCCTGTAGGCTCGTCCCCCATAATAATTAAAGGATCATTGATCAAGGCACGCGCAATGGCAACGCGTTGCTTTTGACCGCCGCTGAGTTGGTTGGGCATTTTTAGCGCCTGATCTTCCATGTCCAAGGTTTTTAGATGTTCCAAGGCGCGGTGTTCCAGTTCTTGATGAGAATATTTTCCCAACTTCATACCGGGAAGCATCACGTTTTTCAACACATTGTACTCTGAAAGCAAATAATGAAACTGAAATACAAATCCTATATTCTCACTTCGTATTTGTGCCAATTCCTTATCTTTTTTTCCTGTAATTAACGCTTCGTGAATAAACAATTGCCCTTCATAATCGGTGTCCATGGTAGAAAGTAGGTACAATAATGTTGATTTTCCGCAACCTGATTTCCCAACAATAGAAACAAACTCACCGTGGTCAATACTCATGTTGATTTCTTTGAGTACCTGAAATTTTACAGGGTCAAAAAAATATTTAGACAAACCAATGGTTTCGATTACTTTATTTCCCATGTTATTTTCCTCTAATGATTTCTACTGGGTCGACCTTACTGGCTTTCAAGGCGGGTAATAATCCTGCAATAGTTGTTGTGGCTAAAGCAAACGAGATTCCTATTATATAAAACATTGGATTATAATCTATAGGGTAGGTTTTTATGGTGGGCAAGGCAGCAGTTTCAAATGGTACGATGTCTATTATGGTGGAGAAAATATATCCAAATAGCAATCCAAACAAGCCGCCCACGAGACCTATAATTAGCGATAGTGAAACGAAGATCCATTTTACATCATTGCCTGAAAAACCGGTAGCTTTCAGGATGGCAATGCTGTCCATTTTTTCGTAAATCATCATGTTCAGAATATTATAAATCCCAAAACCGGCTACAATTAGCAAAACCACTCCCACCGAATAGGAAATGATACTCCGCACTGAACTCCCTGTTTCAAACTGGGAATTGGCGGTTTGATAATCTATTGTATCGACATTAAATTTACTTTGAAACTCTTTGGCAACGATTGGCGCCGAGTTCATATCGAATAATTTAATCTGAATATCGGTGATGTAATTTGTGGGTTCTTCTAATATTTTTTGGGCTGTTGCCAGTGACGTATAACTGGCAATGTCATCAATTTCGGAAATACCTATTTGTGATATGCCGACGATTTTGAGGGAAGCCAAACTGCCTTTTGAAGACGTTATTTTTATAATGTCGCCCGTGGTAAGTAACATTTTATCGGCCAATCCTTTTCCGATTATGATGCTGTTATTCTGAAGCAAATCGGTTACTTTTCCTTCAATGATATAATCGCTGATTTTGAATAATTTTTCTTCCGATAGTACATCGATTCCATTAATAACGCCAGAAATGGCTATGGTTCCTGAATTAAAAAATACGGGGGTGGTTACCTTTGGAGCCACATCAATAACCCGAGGATCGTTTTTTAAAATACTGATGATGTTTTTCCCATTATAAATGGATTTCCCTCTGTCTTTTGGCTTTATCGAATTGATGAAATTAATACTGTTTTTGTATTGTGCTGACAAGGAAATGGGTTGGTTTTCAGTAGGTTTGATTTTATTATACAAAAGAACATGTGGCGTTCTGTTGAGCATTAAGCCGTCTAGTAAATCGTTCAGGCCATTCATAAAGCTCACTAAAGAAATAAACATTGCAATACCAAAAGTCACTCCAACAGCCGCTACAACGGTTTGTTTTAGTCGGGCTTGAAGCAAATGTAAGGCAATATTTAGAATGAGTTTATAGTTCATTATTGAGGCTTATAAATGGTTTCTTCTGCTTTTAAACCTTCAAGAATTTCTGCTTTTTGGTAATCGCTTAATCCGATTTTTACTTTTCGCTTTTCGTCTTTATTTACCAAAACATATTCTCCTTGAATCAAATAACTTTTCGGAATGGTAAGTGCATTCTTTTTTACTTTTAAGATTATGTTTGCTTCGGCGGTTAAATTGGGATAGAGTTTTTGCGGTGGTTTCACAAAGTGGGCTTCTATTTTAAAGGTTCGAGAACGTTCTTGCATGATGGGATAAATTTTGTCAATCACGGCTTCAAAAACGCTCCCTTTGTAACTGTCCATAGTTACCAACACTTTCTGACCTAAGTTCACGAGAACCATATCGTTTTCATCGACTTCTAGTTCTAGTAAAAAGGAATTTGATTCCCCGATAATTGCCAATGGCGTTTGGGTGGTGATTAAAGTGCCCTCTTTTACAGGAATGTCAAAGAGTTGTCCTGAAAAAGCGCTTTTGACACTAAAATCACTTTGTGACTTTTGACTGATTTTTAGGTTGATATTGTTTCGATTTTGATCGTTTTCTAATTGGGCTTTCAGTTGTTGTAATTGTTTTTTTGCACTTTCATAATTGATTTTTGAACTCTTGTACCCAAGTTCTACTCTTTCAAAATCAACTTCAGAAATGATTTGGTATTGTTTTATTCTTTTATTTCTACTGTAAATAGATTCTTCCAATGCCAATTTGTCTTTGGCAGCTTGTACTTTCATTTCCATTTCGGATATTTTATCTTGAATATAATGATTGCTTTCCTGACTTAATTGGTAGGCTAATCGAGCATTTTCAGTGTTTAAATTGGCTTTTTCTTGCTCTAACTCAAATAACAGTTGGCCTTTATTGACATATTGCCCAACGGAAACTTTTGATTTTTGTAAAATTCCATTCACTGTAGAAAATACCGTGTATTGCCTAACTGCTTTCACCACTCCGGAAGCGTAAACACTTTGGGTTACATCGCCAACAGTAGGTTTAATTGCTTCAGTTTCTTTATCGGAACAGGAAATGCTTATTATAAAAAATAGAGAAAGGAACGATAGTTTTATGGCTCTCATTTTAGATACTTTTGAAACTATTAAAAAAAATGTAAGAATTTTTCATATCAAATATAAGGAATAAAAGCCGTTTTTTTAAGTAAATGGTTATGTTAATTTCAAATTGTTTAAATTTCATCCGACATGAATTTCTTACGGATGTCGCTTAGTTATAGATCTATCTTTGAGATGAGGTTAATTGCTATTAGGATTTCAAAAATGTGTTATACACTAATTTGCGCGAGGGATGGAAGTGGAAATCCCACGCTTTTGGGTGTGGATTGCAGTGAACAGCCCGACCGAGTTTAACGAGGATGGTGTAGTATCTCGAAACGTTCTGAACGAAGGCGCGCCCTAAAAAAAAGCGCCTCCATTTCTGGAAGCACTTTTGATTGTTGTAGTTGTTGTAGTAGTAGATAATATTATAATGCTGATTTTACAGTTTTTACAATTCTAGCGGCAATTTTGTAAGGATCGCCATT
>JBIPNF010000034.1:0-15831 GCA_044373885.1 Flavobacterium sp.
AAATGATTTTGGAGCATCTTTCCGTTTGTTAGTGGAAGGTTTGAGAGAGTCTAAAATTGGAGCTATCAAGTATCCAGATGCAAATTCTACGTTGCGTTTGACTTACGGAAAAGTTCGTTCTTTGCCAGCGGATAAAAGAAACGATGCGAAAATTAATAACTACACTACTTTAGACGGTCAAGTTAAAAAATACAAGAAAGGTGATGACGAATTTGATTTGCCAGCGCGTGTTCTTGAAATGAATAAAAGTAAAGATTTTGGTCGTTTTGCAGATAAAGACGGATCGCTTCACGTGAATTTCTTAACTGATAATGATATTACTGGAGGAAATTCAGGATCACCAGTTTTGAATGGTAAAGGAGAATTAATCGGATTGGCATTTGATGGAAACATTGAAGCGATGGCTGGAGATGTTATTTTTGATCCAAAATTACAACGTACTATTAATGTTGATATTCGTTATGTTTTATGGGTAATTGAGAAATATTCAGGAGCAAAACATATTGTTGATGAAATGACATTGGCGAAATAAAAACATACCTTTAATAAATGAAAAAGTCCTAGAACGTTATGTTTTAGGACTTTTTTTATTTGTGTAAATTATATACTAAGCAATCAAAGTTCGAGAAATTACGATACGTTGAATCTCAGAAGTACCTTCGTAAATTTGGGTAATTTTTGCGTCACGCATCATTCGTTCTACGTGATATTCGGCAACATAACCATTTCCACCGTGAATTTGAACAGCCTCAATTGTGGTATCCATTGCGGTTTGTGAAGCAAATAATTTGGCCATTGCACCCGATTGAGAAATGTCTTCGCCAGCATCTTTTTCTGTTGCTGCTTTCATGCACAACATTTCTGCTGCCGAAATTTGCGTTGCCATATCTGCTAATTTGAATGCAATTGCTTGGTGTTTGAATATTTCTTTTCCAAAAGCTTTGCGTTCTTGCGAATATTTTAATGCCAATTCAAATGCCCCTTTTGCAATTCCTAACGCTTGTGAAGCAATCCCAATTCTACCTCCATTTAAAACTGCCATTGCGAAATTGAATCCAAAACCGTCGGCTCCAATTCTATTTTCTTTAGGTACTTTTACATCGGTAAACATTAGCGAATGCGTATCAGAACCTCGAATTCCCATTTTCTTTTCTTTAGGTCCAATTTCAAAACCTGCCCAACTTTTCTCAACAATAAAAGCGTTGATTCCTTTGTGGCCTTTTTCGATATCGGTTTGAGCAATAATTATATATGTTGAAGCCGAATTTCCATTGGTAATCCAATTCTTAGTTCCATTTAATAAATAGTGGTCGCCTTTATCAATAGCAATTGTTTTTTGTGATGTTGCATCCGATCCCGCTTCCGGCTCAGACAAACAGAAAGCACCGATAACTTCGCCTGTTGCTAAAGGAACTAAATATTTTTGCTTTTGTTCTTCGTTGCCATATTTCTCAATACCGGCGCAAACTAGTGAATTATTAACCGACATAATTACAGCTGCGGAAGCATCAACTTTTGCGATTTCGGTAATTGCTAAAATATAGGAAATACTATCTAATCCAGAACCACCGTATTTTGGATCGACCATCATTCCCATAAAACCAAGTTCAGCCATTTTTTTGACTTGCTCCGTTGGAAATTTTGAATGCTCATCTCTTTCAATTACACCAGGCAACAGTTCCATTTTAGCAAAATCTCTTGCTGCTTGTTGAATCATTAATTGCTCTTCCGTAAGTTTAAAATCCATAATAGGGAATAATTATTGTGATTAATATAAAAAATAGAAACAAATATACTTTTAAATTATCATATTCTCAAAATGATTTATTAATTTTAGCCGATGATTCAAGAAAAATTTAACATTATTGGTGTAATGTCGGGCACTTCACTTGACGGAATCGATTTGGCACACCTCAATTTTGAAATTACAAATGAAAAATGGAGTTTTCAAATCCTTGAAAGTGAAACCATTGGCTACAGCCAAAAATGGATTGACCAACTTAAAATTGCTGTTGGATTTTCAGAATTGGAATTACAAAAATTAAATGTAGATTATACCATATTACTAGGAACTATCATTTCTGATTTTATCAAAAAAAATAAAATTGAAACTATTGATGCTGTTTGTTCTCACGGACATACTATTTTGCACCAACCACAAAACGGAATTACGTTACAAATTGGAAATTTACCAGAAATCTCAAGTTTATGCAATCAAAAAGTAGTCTGTGATTTCAGAGTTCAAGATGTTCAGTTGGGTGGACAAGGCGCGCCATTAGTTCCAATTGGCGACAGAATATTATTCTCAGATTATGATTACTGCTTGAATTTGGGTGGTTTTTCAAATGTTTCCTTTGAGGAAAATGGAAATAGAATTGCTTTTGACATTTCACCTGTGAATACCGTTTTGAATTTCTACGCTAATCAATTGGGATTGGATTATGACGATAAAGGGAAAATTTCGAGAACTGGAAGTAGTAATTCCGAATTATTAAAGGAATTGAATCAATTGGATTTTTATCAGAAGAAATATCCTAAATCTTTGGGTTTTGAATTTGTTAAAGAAACGATTTTACCCATAATTGAAAAATATACGATAACAATTGAAGATAAAATGGCGACATTCACGGAACATATTGCTATTCAAATTGCATTGGCTTTGCGGAACAAAAAAAACAATCTATTCATAACAGGCGGCGGTGCCTATAATGATTTTATGATTGAAAGAATTCAATTTCATTTGCCAGAAACAAAAATAATGATTCCCGAAAGAAAAATAATTGAGTTTAAAGAATCTTTAATTTTTGGATTGTTAGGCGTCTTAAAATTGCGAAATGAAATCAATACGTTAAGCAGTGTGACTGGCGCAAAAATGGATCATAGTTCAGGAGAAATCTATATTTAAATAAAACAATTAAGACTAAAATAAATAGCGGGCATTAAAACTTACCCTTATATTTGCAAAACTAAAAACGAAACAGATTAATGAAAGATTTACTAAAAAAATTCGAGAATAAAGAGCCGGAAATCATTTTCAATTGGAAAGATCAAGAAACAGAAGCCGAAGGTTGGACAGTAATCAATTCGCTTCGTGGCGGGGCAGCTGGTGGTGGAACGAGAATGAGAAAAGGTTTGGATATGAACGAAGTTTTGTCATTGGCAAAAACGATGGAAGTGAAGTTCTCTGTTTCGGGACCTGCAATTGGCGGTGCAAAATCAGGAATTAATTTTGATCCCAACGACCCTAGAAAAAAAGGAGTTTTACAACGTTGGTACAAAGCCGTTTCTCCATTATTGAAAAGTTATTACGGAACTGGTGGCGATTTAAATGTAGATGAAATTCACGAAGTGATTCCGATGACCGAAGAATGTGGTGTTTGGCATCCACAAGAAGGAGTGTTCAATGGGCATTTCAAACCAACTGAAGCTGATAAAATCAACCGAATTGGGCAATTGCGCCAAGGTGTTGTAAAAGTAATAGAAAACCCTACTTTCTCACCAAATGTAACTCGAAAATATACCATTGCCGATATGATTACAGGTTATGGCGTTGCGGAAGCTGTTCGTCATTATTATACTATATATGGAGGATCTGTAAAAGGTAAAAAAGCGATTGTACAAGGATTCGGAAATGTGGGTTCGGCTGCAGCATTTTACTTGGCCGATATGGGTGCAAAAGTAATTGGAATTATCGATAGAGATGGCGGATTGATTAACGAAGATGGTTTTACATTTGAAGAAATTAAGAACTTATTTTTAAATAAAGACGGAAACAAATTAGTATCAGACAAAATGATTCCTTTTGAGGAAATCAATGAAAAAATATGGACTATTGGTGCCGAAATTTTCACTCCTTGTGCCGCTTCTAGGTTAGTTGCTCAAAGCCAAATTGATAGTATGATTGCTTCGGGATTAGAGGTAATTTCATGTGGTGCGAATGTTCCGTTTGCCGATAAAGAAATTTTCTTTGGTTCGATAATGGAAAATGTAGATCAAAAAATTAGCTTAATTCCAGACTTTATTTCTAATTGTGGAATGGCACGTGTTTTTGCTTATTTCATGGAGAAAAAAGTACAAATGACTGACGAAGCTATTTTTAATGACACTTCTGAAACCATCAAAAACGCACTTGTAAAAGCACATGCTTTGAATAATTCCAAAACAAATATTAGCGCCACAGCTTTTGAGATAGCTTTAAAGCAATTGGTGTAAAAACAATTTTATGTCATTCTTTTCGTTGTTACTGAAGTAGTATCTTTATAATAATCATTTTTATTTTATGAAAGTATTTGAAACCGAACAAGAAAAAAAATCAATACTCTTAACTACCATTAGTTTTGGGTTGCTTTTTTTGTTATTCTTTTATCTTAAATTTAGTAATAATACCGAACTTCCAATACTTGAAGGCGGCGGTGGCGGTGGAGAAATTGCTGTAAATTTTGGTAATAGCGATTTTGGTTCTGGTGATAATTTTCAATCCGAAGAAGTGGTAACTGTTGCCCCAAAACAAGTTGCAGCCACACCGACAAACGAAAAAGAAATTATAGTTTCTGAAAACGAAGAAGCACCTGCAATTGTAGAAGTTAAAAAACCTGCAACCAAAATTATAAAGGCAGAAATAACAACGCCAATAGTAAAACCAGTTCCAAAACCTTCAAAAACGACTTCCGACGCCTTATCAAACTTATTGAATGGCTCCAACAAAGAAGGTGATGGCAATGATAAAATTGCAGGAAACAAAGGAAAATCAAACGGAGATACTAATGCAAAAGGCTATAATGGTGGCGGTGGAACAGGAACAGGAAGCGGAGGCGGAAATGGTTCTGGGCAAGGATTGGGAACAGGAAGTGGTTATGGAAATGGCAACGGGAGCGGATCTGGCAACGGAAATGGAAACTACCAATTAGGCAATAGAAAAGCACTAAATAAACCACAACCCAATTATATTTGCAACGAAGAAGGGGTTGTTGTGGTTCAAATTTCTGTAGATAAATCTGGGAAAGTTACCAATGCAAATCCCGGAGTTCGAGGAACAACAAATTCAGCAAAATGTTTATTGGATCAAGCAAAAGCAGCAGCTATGAATACTAAATGGCAATCTGATGCTACGGCTGCCGAAACGCAAGTAGGAAAAATTATTTATAATTTTAAACTTACACAATAACTTTTAACTTTCAGTAAATACCAAATACAAAAATAATGAACTATCAAGAAACTGTAAATTGGATGTTCAACCAACTTCCTTTGTACCAACTTCAAGGTTCAATTGCTTATAAAGAAGATTTAACAAACACCTTTTTACTTTCGGAATACCTTGGAAATCCCGAGGAAAATTTAAAATTCATTCACGTTGCAGGAACCAATGGCAAAGGTTCAACTTCTCATTTATTGGCTTCCGTTTTACAAGAAGCTGGATACAAAGTGGGTTTATACACATCGCCACATTTAAAAGATTTTCGGGAGCGCATTAAAATTAATGGCATAGAAATATCCGAAGATTTTGTAATTGAATTTATTACAAATCATAAAAATTTCTTTGAAACCAATGACTTAAGTTTTTTTGAAATGACCGTTGGATTGGCATTTGATTATTTTAAAAAAGAGAAAGTCGACATTGCTATTATTGAAGTTGGAATGGGTGGAAGATTAGATTCTACTAATATTATTACGCCCTTACTCTCGGTTATTACCAATATTGGAAAAGACCACACCCAGTTTTTAGGTAATACTTTAGAAGCTATAGCAACTGAAAAAGCAGGAATTATAAAAAATAATATCCCCGTAATTATTGGGGAATATTCTGCAGAAACAAAAGCTGTTTTTTTGGCTAAAGCCACTGAAATGCAATCTGAAATATATTTTGCATCAGAATTAGTTTCGGATGATTTCCCTTCAGATTTAATTGGTACGTATCAAATTTCAAATAAGAAAACTGCACTGCAAACCCTTAGAATTTTGAATTCACAAAAAGAATTTGAGGTTTCAGAAGCAATCATAAAAACTGGCTTTTTGAACGTTGTAAATAATACAGGACTTCAAGGAAGATGGCAGCAATTGAATAGTGCCCCAAAAGTCATTTGCGATACAGCGCACAACAAACACGGATTAGAAATAGTACTAAACCAATTACAAAAAGAGTCATTTGATACTTTGCACTTTGTTTTCGGAGTGGTCAACGACAAAGATTTAGACGAAATACTTCCTCTATTTCCGAAAAAAGCCATTTATTATTTTTGCAAACCTAATATTCCAAGAGGATTGGATACTGCTATTTTATCTAAAAAAGCACTGCAATTTGATTTACATGGAAAAGTATACAATTCAGTTTCAGAAGCTTATCAAAGCGCATTGCAAAATGCCACGGAATCTGATTTTATTTACATTGGCGGAAGCACCTTTATAGTAGGAGAAATTTTATAATTATTTGAAAAATAGTTTGTAAATACCAAAAAGAGGCTTATATTTGCACACCTAATAAAGGGCGATTAGCTCAGCTGGTTCAGAGCACCTCGTTTACACCGAGGGGGTCGGGGGTTCGAACCCCTCATCGCCCACTTTATTACCAATAACCTCTAAAGAAATTTAGAGGTTATTTTTTTATGATATTTCCTCAAAAAAAACTAGAAAATCTAACATTTGATTTGAAGATAATTCTAGAGACTTTTGGTTCCCACAAATCGAACTACATTTCCAAGACCTTGATGAAAAGGGCCTTCGTCTAAATTTATTTCAATAGTTTCCATTGAAATAAATTTAATATTGGGGAATTCAATACGGATTTCTTCTTCCGAAAATAACATCTCCAACTGTTTAGGACCTCCTGAATTAAATCGTAATTGTTCCTTTCCAAAAGCTTCAAAAATGATATATCCATTTGGTTTTAAATAGGAAATTAATTTTTCATGATATTGCTTTCTGAAATTTGAAGGGAAATGAGCAAAAATTAGCACTATGATATCAAATGAATTTTCTTTATAGCTTAATTCTTCAATATCAAAAACTCGATAATCAATGTTGACTTTGTTAATCTCAGCTAATTTAATTGCTTTTTTTTGAGCTTCTTCACTACTATCAAAAGCAAATACATCAAACCCTAGTTGGGCAGCATAAACTGCATTTCTACCTTCACCTTCTGCGGGAAATAGTACTTTGCATTTGGATATCGATTTTAATTGAGCCTCAAAAAATTCATTCGGCTTTAAGCCATAAGCATACTTATTGTTAGCATATCGCTCGTTCCAAAAATCTATCATATAAAATAAATTAGTCTTTTATTCCTAATTTTGTCAATATATCCTCCATCAAACACCATTTGGTTATAGAGGATTGAAATAAATTAGCCCCTACAAATGCGGTAAACCATAGCCAATTTTGACTTACATAAATAGCTAGTAATAAGCTAATTAAAATAAAAATTCCTGCGACTGCTCTAACGATTCTGTTTTTCATAATATATTAGTTTGATTTTTCAATGTTAATAATTGCTACATGGATATGGGATTGGGTTTCTTGTTTAGAATTAAAATCATTTGCAGCATCAATGACTATATCTACATTTAATTTCGGTATAAAAGCATAAAATAAAATCGATTCATTTTCATGTGCATCGCTTCCAAACCAATTTGTTTGTAAAGAATTTTCATTTGTGTTTTTAAAACCATTCACTTCTTTATAAGAATAAGAATGAACTTGGGCATTTTTAAGAATTTGCTTTACATCTTTTGCAAAATCAGTAATAGCTGTAATTATTAAGAGTTTCATAGTATAATTTTATTTTAGTTTTTTTTCGATGTTGATAGTTTATTATTTTTCCCATTTTTTTCGCTCAGTAACGTAATATATAATTGGGACTACTAACAACGTAAGAATAGTAGAAACGATAGCGCCAAATACTAACGAGATAGCCAAACCTTGAAATATTGGGTCGAATAATATTATGGATGCTCCAATCACTACCGCTCCAGTCGTTAGCAAAATTGGCGTTGTTCTCACAGCTCCAGCTTCAATAATAGCTTGTTTTAAAGGGATTCCGTCGTTCAATCGGATTTCGATAAAGTCAATCAACAAGACCGAGTTCCTGACCATTACACCGGCTAGAGCAATCATTCCGATGAACGAAGTTGCAGTGAAAAAGGCTCCTAATAACCAGTGTCCGAAAACAATTCCGATTAACGAAAGTGGAATTGCCATCATCATTACCATTGGGGTTTTGAAGTTTTGAAACCAACCTACAATTAGCATGTAAATAATTACGATAACTATCATGAATGCGACTCCTAAATCGCGAAATACTTCTAAGGTTATTTGCCATTCGCCATCCCATTTTACGGTAAAATCACTTTCATCTGTTGGCTGGTCCATATACAATTCGTTCACTTTATAGCCTTTTGGCAAATGCATTTTTTGAAGTTTTTCATTCATCCCCAAAATAGCATACACTGGACTTTCTAATGCTCCAGCCATATCTGCTGTGACATAAACCACCCGTTTTTGATCTTTTCTGTAGATCGTTTTTTGCAAAGTGTCTTTAACCACTTTAACCAAATCACTAACCGGAACTACATTTCCACGACTTCCTTTAATTTTTAGGTTTTCAATGTCTTGTAAACTCGTTTTATCCTTATCATCAAGCGAAAGAACAATTCCAACGTTGTCATTAGAATTTTCATCGTACAAATTAGAAATTGGATATTCTTTTAACAAATAGGTCAAATTTCCAACCACTTGTTGTGGCGCAATTCCGTTAAGCATCGCTTTTTCTTTATCAACTTCAAGCTTATATTCCGTTTGATTGTCTTCGGTCATCCAATCAACATCTACAATATCTGAAGTGGTTTCCAAAATTACTTTCACTTGATTGGCTACCATAATTTGGTCTTTATAATTTGGCCCATAAATTTCGGCAACCAAAGTGGATAATACTGGCGGCCCAGGTGGAACTTCAATGATTTTTACATTGGCACCATATTTTTTTACAATTTTCTGAATTTCTGGACGAACTTCTTTGGCAATATCATGACTTTGAATATCACGTTCCTCTTTATGTAATAAATTTACTTGAATATCTGCCATATTGCTACCACCACGTAAATCGTAATGCCGAACTAATCCGTTAAAAGTAATCGGAGCAGAAGTACCTATATAATTTTGATAATTAACTACTTCCGGAACTGTAGAAAGGTATTGTGCAATTTCTTGGGTTACTGCTGCTGTGCGTTCTAAAGTGGTTCCTTCAGGCATGTCAACCACAACTTGAAATTCATTTTTATTATCAAAAGGCAACATTTTTACAATTACCGATTTGGTAAAAAACATCATCACCGAACCAATTAATAGTAAAACCGTAATTCCAACTAATATGCGTCTTTTTTTACTACTTTCTAATAGTGGCCTTTCTAACTTGTTATAAATTTTATAAATGAATGAGGTTTCTAACCCTTGTTCTTCATTATGTTTTTGCTCTTCTTTTTCTTGCAATAAATGATATCCTAAATAAGGCGTAACAGTTAGTGCCACAAACAATGAAAGCAACATTGCAATGGATGCTCCAATCGGCATCGGACTCATATAAGGCCCCATCATTCCAGACACAAATGCCATTGGAAGAATTGCGGCAATAACTGTAAAAGTGGCTAATATTGTTGGATTTCCTACTTCGTTTATGGCGTAAATTGCAGCTTGTTTAAACGGCAATCGTTTCATTTTGAAATGGCGGTGCATGTTTTCAGCAATAATAATACTATCGTCAACCACAATTCCTACTACAAAAACTAATGCGAAAAGCGTGATTCTGTTTAGCGTGTATCCTAATAAATAATAGGCAAATAATGTTAAAGCAAACGTTAATGGTACTGAAAAGAAAACCACTAATCCACCACGCCAACCCATTGCTAATATTACTAAAAAGGTAACGGCAATAATTGCTATTCCTAAGTGCAATAACAATTCACCAACTTTGTCAGAAGCAGTTTCCCCATAATTACGGGTAACTTCCACATGAACATCATTAGTAATTATAGTTTTTTTCAATTGCTCAACACGTTCTAATATCTTTTCAGATATTTTCATAGCATCGGCCCCTTTTACTTTTCCGATAGATATAGTAACTGCAGGATACTCGGATTTTGCAGTATTGAATTTTTCATTGGCTTTGCCATATCCAAAAGACACATAACTACTCGGCGTTGATGGTCCGTCTTCAACTTTTGCAATTTGTTTTAAATATACCGGTAAATTGGCATTTACACCAACTACTAAATTCTCAATATCTTCTGATGATTTTAAAAATTGACCAGTTGTAATCAAATATTCTTTGTCACTATTAACAAAACTTCCTGATTGTGAACTACCATTATTGGCTTGAATCATTTGCATTATTCCTAAGGCATCCACTCCATTTTCGGCCATTTTATCTTTGTCTAAAACTACTTTTACTTGACGGTTTCTTCCACCAATTTCTTTAGTAATAGCAACATCTTTAACTTTTTCTACTTCTGACGTAACTTCCTCTGCAATTTGACGAATTTCAAAATCATTCAATTTTTCACTCCAAAGAGTTAATCCTAGCATTGGAACATCGTCAATAGATCTTGTTTTAACTATAGGTTTGTATACGCCTTGCGGAAACATATTTTCATGTTTCGCTAATTCGTCATACAATTTTACATAGGAACGCTCTACATCTTGCCCAACATAAAATTGCACAATTAACATCGCTTGCCCGTTCATTGCCATACTATGAACGTGTTCTACTCCTTTAATATTAGAAAGGATTTTTTCTAATGGTTTCACCACACGGCTTTCAACTTCACTTGGACTAGCTCCTGGATAGCCTACCATTACATCGGCCATAGGAACATTAATTTGTGGTTCTTCTTCCCTTGGGATTAAGAATGAACTGTATACACCGATTATCATCAAACCTACCATTAACAAAATTGTTAATTTCGAATTGATAAAAAAATGCGCTATTTTACCTGATATACCTTCTTGCATAATTTTAAAATTGAATGATTTGAAAATTTGGTACTGTAAATTAATACCAAATTAACTGTATCTATAATTATTGAATTGTTACTTTAGCTCCGTTATATAATTTTCCTTCTGATGAAAGAATATATTGTTCGTTAGCTGATAATCCCGACAAAACTTCTACTTGATTACCGAATTTTTTACCTATTCTGATCCATCTTAAAATTGCTGTTTTTTCAGTACCAATTGTATAAACTCCTATCAATTGTCCCTCGTATACCAATGCACTTTCTGAAATTAAAACCTTGTCAGTTGGAGATTTTACAATTTGATTTTTATTTGCAACCGGAAATTGAACGTTAACAAACATTCCTGACAACACCTTATTATCGGTTTTGATTAAGTTAATTTTCACTAAATATTGCCCGCCTGTATTTTTAGCCGAACCACTCACTTCAATTACTTTTCCAACTAATTCTTGGTTGGTTGATTTTACAAGAACTTTTACATTCATGCCATTATTTATGAAAGTAATGTCACTTTCGGAAACCATAGCGGTAACTTGCAAATGTGATGCGCCCTCCAAACTTACCAAAGGCATTCCTGGGTTGGCCATATCACCTTCTTTTACAAAAGTATTGGTAACTTCACCAGAAAACGGAGCTTTAATATTAGAATATGAAAACTGCGCCATTACTTCATTTCGCATTTGTTTCGCGCCTTCCAAACCTGCTTTTGCCATTTCATATCTCGATGTCATGTCGTCTAGTTCTTTTTGAGAAGCACTTTGCTGATTAAATAATGCGGTAAATCTTTCGTAGTCTTTTTTGGCGTTATTATAACCCGCCGTAGCTTGTAATATGGAAGCGTCTACTTGAGCTTTTTTTGCTTGTAAATCAGTATTATTTACGCTAACTAATAGTTGTCCTTCACTTACTTTTTGCCCAACTTTTACACTTAATTTGGTTACGTAACCCATCATTCTGGTTGAAACATTGGCACTGTTTTCAGCTTCAATTTTTCCGCTTGCGGTAATGAATTCTCCATTTATATTTTCTGAAATTCCACTTACTTTTACAGCAATTGCGGGTTCATTATTGATTATTTCTTTTTTATCTTTCCCACAAGAAATAAATAAAAAAGTTAAAAGGGTAAGTAATGTAATTATTTTTTTCATGATTATTTATCTATATATTAATTGTATTTTTTATTGTCTATTTCTTAATTGGTCAAAAATTGCAAATATTGTTTCGTATAATTATATTCAAATACAGATTGGAAATGCTCCATTTCTTTTTGAATCATTTGCGTTTCTGATTGTAATAAATCGGTTGTTTTTTCTAAACCTTGTTCAAAACGGTTTTGACGAATTCTATACGCTTCTTGCGATTGTTCTAAAGCCAATTGTGTTAGATTCACTTTGTTCTGTGCATCCAATAACTGACGGTTGGTTTTGCTTAATTCCAATTGACTTTGCTTTTTGTATTGTTCAGTTTCTACTTCAGATTTTTGAAAATCGGCTTTTGCTTTTTCAAATTTTCCTATAGATTTATAACCATCAAAAACATTCCAATTTAATTGTGCACCCACTAAATAACCTTTAGCTGCTGTCCCCAAAAATTTACTATCGTATAATTCATAGCTTCCAAAAGCATTAAGTCTAGGTAAAAATGAAGCTTTATTAAATTGCATCATTTTATGATATGCTTCCGTAGACTTATTCATTGCTTGGATATCTTTTCTGTTTTTAGATAATGAATAACTAACCGATTCAATTGCAATAGTACTTTCTAATTCTTCAGATGGTTTATAGATTTTACCTTTTAAATCTTCATTCAACAGAAAAGCCAAGTAATCAGAAGCATTTTGCACATTGGAATTAGCATATTGCAATTGGTTGGAAATTTCGTTTACCCGTATTTGAACATTTAGCAAATCCGTTTTTTGCAACATTCCCTGTTTAAAATAATTTTCAACCAATTTTAAATTGGCATTACCGGTTGAATATGCTTTTTCAAAAACTATTACCGCTTTGTATGTCAATTGTAATTGCATGTATGCTTTATTCACTTCAAATTCTACATACTCTTTAGTTCGAAGAGATTGCAATTGAAATGCTTCCATTTTAATTTTTGCGGCTTGTCTACCAAAAATTCCGTCTACGTTGATTAAAGGTTGTTGGATTTCAAATTTAGTTCCAAAATTTTGGGTTTTGGAAGGGTCATTTAACAAATTAGGATCAAAATCCATTGGTGTTAAAATTTCCTGATTTAATTTTGAACCAAATGCCATAAGCGGATTGGTTGTAGAAATCCCTGTATATGAAATATTGATGTTGGGTAAAAAGAGTGATTTCGTTTGATTGTAATCTGCTTTTGCGGATAAAGTAGTTTTTTCTGTAATTTTAATTTGCAGATTTTGATTCGAAATTTTTTCAAGCAACTCTTTTTTTGAAATTAACAAGGTTTCTTGCGCGTGACTTAGTAAGCCTACAAATAATGAACCAGCGAAATAAATAAGATTGATTTTCTTCATAAAATATTAATTTATGAAGCAAAAGTAGGTACATAGAAAAAGCTTAACAGTAACAATTGTTACATAGTAAAAAAATAAATAAAAATCAATCTATCAATTCTATAAATGCTCGATGTAATTTAATTTTACCCTCTTTTTCTAATACTTTCAAGAGTCTAGAAATTACTACCCTAGAGGTATTTAAATCATAGGCAATTTCTTGATGTGTAGTAATTATTTGTTTTGTGATATTAATTTTAGCTTTTTCTAATAGATAATTTAGCAATCTTTTATCCATATTCATAAATGCTAAATTATCAATGGCGGTCAACATTTCTTTTAGTCGATTGTTATAGCTATTAAATACATAATTTCGCCATGATTTATATTTACCCAACCAAATTTCCATATACATAACTGGAATCATAATCACCTGAACATCAGTTTCAGCTACCGCTCGTATTTCACTTTTAGAATCTCCAATACAACAAGCCATGGACATTGAACATGTATCTCCTTTTTCAATAAAATATAGCAATAATTCCCCTTCGTCAAAATCTTCTCTCATTATTTTGATAGCACCCGATAATAGCAATGGCATTTTTTTAATGTAATCTCCAAAATCAATTATTACATCCCCTTCTTTAAATTCTTTAATTACTGCTACTTTTTCAATTTCAATAAGCAATTGTCCTTCAAGTATTGAACCGTATATTTTATTTAGTAAATCTTTCAAAGGTTAATTTTATTTAAAGTATATTAGTATTTAACAATCCAAAAATAGGCAATTATTATTAATAAAAATAATATAAAAAAAGCCATACAACTTGAACTCTTTTATGAATAATTATAAAAAATAACGATTTGTTATGACTATATTATTATCAAATTTTCAAGCATTATATTATTTGGTTGAAATAAAAGTCTAAAAAGTTCACAATCGAACATTTAAAAAATTTAACCGTTTTTTAAACCATTTCTTCAATAAAATATTCTATAAAATCTAACATTTGATTCGATTTAAATTTATATTGACACAAATAAAAAAGACAAACTTGAATTTTGAGTTTGTTTGTTTTGGAGCAAAAATCCTATTATTACTAGACGATTCCTCCCTCAATTCGCCTTATCTATTGTGGCAAACACCTCCAAAACACGATGCCGCTACTTCAGGGCTAGAGATTACATTTGTATTTCATTATTGACACTAATAATTCTTAAGAACGTAAGAATTCATGTCAGAGAAGAAAATATAGAATAAAAAATATAAAATAAATTGAATGAAGATAGCTGAAATGATTTAATTGAAATTGGAAAAAATAGATTTACATCAAAATAGCTATATTTTTTTTGGAAGGGATTGCTTTAAAAAAATATTAATACCAATCACTATGGTATTTTTCTTCTCCAATATATAACATTAAGCCTAAACTAACATTATAATGATAACCAATTGTTGGAACAAAATTATCTGAAAATAAGGAACCATCAAATCGATAATGTTGCTTGTAATTAATTACTGAAGAAAAATCTACAAATAACGCAATTTTATCATTCAATTTAACTTGAGGAGTAATACCAACCACTAGAGAACCTATTTGCTCTGTAAAATTTTTACCTACTGGCTTTGACAAGGTATAACCAACCCCTGCATGTGTTAACAATCCTAATTTTTCGTTAGTAAAATACATTAAATCTATATCTTTCCCTAAGTTATAAACTAACTGAGCACCAAATCTATTAAAATAAGTTCCAATTTTACTGTCACTGGTAGTGATGAAACGATCATTAACATATTCTAATCTAACGCCAAATTTTTCAGAAAACATATATCTACCCGCAATATTAATATTATTAAATCCGGAAAAACCAGAATCGTATTTAGTCAAATACGGTTTAATAGCACCAGTATAACCAGAAGAAAGTTCTAATGAAAAATTATTATAGTTAGATTGTGAAAAGCCGAAAGAACTAAACAAAAGTAAAATTGCAATATATTTATTCATTTTAAGTAATGGATTTTAAACAATACAAATATGATAAAAAAAAATCATATAGTAAGAAATAATAAAATATTTTTATAGTAAGAAATAATAAAAAATAGGTTTCAACCAAAGAGGAATTACTTGAAAAATGATTCTTATCTATATTCTATATGGTAATTCAATATTTAAATATAACTTTTAATCTTAATTAACTTCGATTTCCTTTATTTTCGAGTTTTTTTCTAGTAAAATCTATACTAAATTTTTGTCTCCCCACAGGTTTTGGGATTGATCCGGCGACGACCCGAGCCCGAAGGGCGAACACGTCGTACAGATAAAAACAAAAAACCCCGTTTCGTTA
>JBIPNF010000002.1:0-47929 GCA_044373885.1 Flavobacterium sp.
GTGGTTCCAAAAATTGACCCCAAAAAAAACATGGAATCCATGGGTGGCAAATACGATCAGTTCAAGTTTATTTTGGTGGCCTTTATGTCGGTTGTGGTGCTTTTGGTTATGTACATTTCTATCAATCAAAAACTTTCAAATCCTAATATGATTGTTATTTTGGTTGGAACATTATTCGTATTTATGGGAAATTATTTCAAAGTCATTAAACAAAATTATTTCATTGGCATCAAAACGCCGTGGACATTAGAAAGCGAAGAAGTTTGGAAATTGACGCATCTTTTAGCAGGAAAAATGTGGGTTATTGGAGGAATTCTAATAGTTATTTTCAGTTTGGTTGTCCCAGAAAACCTCAATTTTTACATTTTTATTAGCATTACCGCTGTGATTTCGATTGTGCCAATTGCGTATTCATATGTTATTTATAAGAAGCTCAAAAATAATAATTAATAAATCATATTTTCAAAATTAAATTAAACATGAAAAAAATAATCACATTTATCATTGCTTTTGGAACTATTTCCACAGTTTTTTGTCAAGATATTACAGGAAGTTGGAACGGAATATTAAAGGTGCAAGGAATACAATTGAGTTTGGTTTTCCATATCAATAAAACTGAAAACGGGTTTTCAGCTACAATGGATAGTCCTGATCAAAAAGCATTTGGAATCCCAGTGACAACTACAGATTTTGAAAATTCGAATTTAAAAATCGCTGTAGCAAATGCTAAAATTGAATATGAAGGCGTTTTAGGATTGGATGGAATTATCAATGGGACATTTAAACAGTCTGGGCAAAATTTCCCAATGAATTTATCGAAAGGAAAAGTTGAAAAAGAGATAATTAAACGTCCACAGGAACCTCAAAAACCATATTCATATTATAATGAAGAAGTTGTTTTTGAAAATAAATCAGCCAATATAAATCTAGCAGGTACATTGTCATTGCCAACTAAAAATGGAGTTTTTCCTGCTGTAATTTTGATAACTGGAAGCGGCGCGCAAAATAGAGACGAAGAATTATTAGGTCACAAACCTTTTCTCGTAATAGCGGATTATCTAACTAAGAATGGAATTGCAGTTTTACGTTTTGACGATAGAGGAACGGCAATGTCCAAAGGGAATTTTAATACGGCTACTACCTTAGATTTTGCCACAGATGTTGAAGCAGCGTTACAATTTTTACAATCAAGAATAGAAATTGACCAAAAAAACATGGGATTAATAGGACATAGTGAGGGAGGAATGATAGCGCCTATTGTAGCTAGTAAATCTAAAAAGGTGTCGTTTATTATTTTATTAGCAGGAACAGGAATTCCAGGCAACGAACTTTTATTGTTACAACAAGAATTAATAGGAAGAGCTTCAGGAATATCTGAAGAGGATTTGAAAAAATCAAAAAGTACTAATTCTGAAGTTTTTGAAATGGTTAGTAACGCCAAGAGTTCTGACCAGATGAAGAATTCTATCAGAGAATATATTACCAAATCCCTTAAGTCAGATTCAGAGCCAAAAATTCCAGATGGTATTACCGAATCGGATTTTATAGAAATGCAAGTGGGTCAAATAACAAGCCCTTGGATGCAATTTTTCATTAAATACAATCCTGCCGTAGTGTTGGAAAAAGTAAAATGTCCAGTTTTAGCACTTAATGGTGATAAAGACATGCAAGTTCCGTCTAAAGTAAATTTAGACGCGATAAATAAAGCGCTTACAAAAGGAGGAAATAAGAAAATAACTATCAAAGAATTACCAAATTTGAATCATTTATTTCAAGGATGTAAAACTGGTGCGCCTCAAGAATATTCAGAAATTGAGCAAACATTTTCTCCTTTGGCTTTGGATGAAATATTAAATTGGATTCAAATTCAAATTCAAACAAAGAAATAAACTAAATTTAATTTAAGTTGTGGCTTTTGAAATTTGATAAATGAGTTCGTTTTATTTTAGTTATTTTTGTGCAAAATTAGTTCATTTGGAAACCAACGTTTTTATTATAACCCCACCATTCACACAACTGAATACACCGTATCCTGCCTCTGCGTATATCAAAGGTTTTTTGAATACCCTTGCCGTTTCTACAGTTCAAGCGGATTTGGGTATTGAAGTGATTTTGGAATTATTTTCGAAAGAAGGGCTAAGCCCCCTAACCCCCAAAGGAGGAATTGAAAACTATTCGGAAAATTCTCAACGTATATTCTCACTTTGGGACGTATATATAAAAACTATTGATGCCGTTATTTCCTTTTTGCAAGGGAAAAATCCAACATTAGCGTTGCAAATATGTCAGGATGATTATTTGCCTGAAGCGTCCCGATTTGAACAACTCGAAGAATTAGATTGGGCTTTTGGAACTATGGGAACGCAGGACAAAGCCAAACATCTTGCCACTTTGTATTTAGAAGATATTTCTGATTTTATTGTAGAATGTATCGACGTAAATTTTGGTTTCAGTCGCTATGCTGAACGTTTGGGGCGCAGTGCAAATACTTTCAACGAGTTATACGATGCTTTAAATCGGGAAACTACCTATATTGATAAGGTGTTGTTGTCGATTTTGAAATCCAAAATTGAAACGATTCAACCTACATTATTCCTTATTTCTGTTCCCTTTCCAGGAAATTTATATGCGGCTTTTCGATGCGCGCAATGGGTAAAACAGCATCATCCAACTATCAAAATTGCGATGGGAGGCGGTTTTCCAAATACCGAATTGCGTTCGATTTCTGATAAACGGGTTTTTGAGTTTTTCGATTTTATTACACTAGACGATGGCGAATTGCCTTTGAAATTACTAATTGATAATTTAAATTCTACAACAGATTCCGAATACAAAAGAACGTTTCTTTTAGAAGATGGTGAAGTCGTTTACAAAGATAATTCTACAAAATCGGATTACAAACAAGCGGAAGTGGGCACCCCAGATTATTCGGATCTGTTATTGGACAAATACATATCTGTAATAGAAATTGTGAATCCCATGCACCGAATGTGGAGTGATGGACGCTGGAACAAACTCACCATGGCCCACGGTTGCTATTGGGGAAAATGTACTTTCTGTGATATCTCATTAGATTATATAAAATTATATGAGCCTGTTGCCGCCAATTTATTGTGCGATAGAATTGAAGAATTAATTGCGCAAACAGGACAAACCGGATTTCACTTTGTAGATGAAGCTGCGCCACCCGCTTTGATGCGCGCTTTGGCATTGGAAATCTTGCGCAGGAAAATTTCCGTAACGTGGTGGACGAACATTCGATTCGAAAAAAGCTTTACCAAAGATTTGTGTCAGCTATTGAAAGCATCGGGTTGTATTGCTGTTTCTGGCGGATTGGAAGTGGCTTCGGATAGGTTATTAAAACTAATTGACAAAGGCGTAACAGTGGAGCAAGTGGCAAAAGTCACTCGGAATTTCACAGAAGCTGGAGTTATGGTTCACGCCTATTTGATGTACGGTTATCCAACGCAAACCGTGCAAGAAACTGTTGACAGCCTAGAAATGGTTCGTCAATTGTTTGAAGTTGGTATTTTGCAATCTGGTTTTTGGCATCAATTTGCAATGACAGCGCACAGTCCTGTGGGAATGTATCCAGAAAAATTTGGCGTTGTCAAAGAAACTGAAGCCATTGGGACCTTTGCCAATAATGATATTAATTTCATTGATTCAACAGGAATTGACCACGAGCAATTTAGTTTTGGCTTAAAGAAATCACTTTATAATTTCATGCACGGAATTTGTTTTGATTATCCATTGCAAGATTGGTTCGAATTTAAAATGCCAAAAACCAAAATACCTGAAGATTTTATTTTCAATGCACTTTCTGAGGAAAATGATTTTTCTATAAAACCCAATTCCAAAGTGGTTTGGCTTGGTGGAACGCCGTCTGTTTCGTATTTCACAAAAACTAAAAAAGAAAGTTCTTGGGAAATGATGACGTTAACTTTTCACGATAAAAAGGAAACTTTTTCGGTTCAAACCAATAAAGAACAAGGAGATTGGTTGATTGAAATGCTAAAAAAAATTGTGGTTTCAAATGTGAAAATTTATACTTTACAAGAAATTAAATTTGATTACGAAACAAAAATTGAAGATTTTGAATTGTTTTGGTTTTCAAAGCCGATTTTGACTTTGAAGGATTATGGTTTGCTAGTAATCTAATTATTAGGTAATTATTAGGTAATAATTTTTTATTATTAAGAAAATAATATATTTTTGAAACTTGTAAATAATTCAAATGAGAAACTTTTTATTACTTGTCTTTTCTTTACTTTTTTGTATTGCTTTGCAAGCGCAAAATAAAACTGTTTTTGATGTTGCACGCAAAGGGACTTTATCAGAAATTCAAGAAATTTATAATACAAATCCTGAAATAATTAATGCTTTAAATGACAATAAAGCAACACCTTTAATTTTGGCATGTTATAGAAATAATGAAGCCGTGGCGCTGTTTTTATTAGATAAAGTTTCCAATATAAATTACAATTCAGGAATGGGAACGGCACTAATGGCAGCGATTATGTCGGGAAACAAAGTAATAATTGAGAAATTAATTGCCAAGAAAGCCGATTTAGACCAAAAAGATACACAGGGAAAAACGGCTTTAATATATGCTGCTTTCAATAATAATAATGAAATAGTTCAAATGTTAATCAAAGCGGGTGCAAATAAGAAACTTGCCGATACTGAAAACAAAACCGCTTTAGACTTCGCTAAATTAAACAAGAATACACAATTAATAATTTTATTAGACAATTAAATACAACCAAAAAATCAACAATTATGAAAAAAATTTACTTTGCAATTGCATTATTTACAGTTATTACTGTTTCAATGGCGCAAACAAAATCTTCAGGGGTTGAAACCCTTGGTGGTTTGATGACTTTAAAAATTGATAAAAACGCAACAACTTCTACGGTAACTGTTACACTAACAGGACCTTCAGACAAATGGTTTGGAATAGGTTTCAATGCAAGTGGAGAAATGGCAAGCGGGACGGATTGTTTGTATTATGCCACTTCATTCGTGGATGCAAGAATAACAGGGCAAGCTGCTCCAACAATTGATACTACAAATGAATGGACAACTTCAAGTAATACAGTAGTTGGAACCTCGCGAACGTTAGTTTTAACAAGAAATTTTGTTGGTGGTACTGGCGATTATACTTTTGTTTACAATGACGATGTACTAAATGTTATTTGGGCTTATGGGAGCAGCACCAGTATGAATGGTCATCAAAGTAGAGGTTCTGAGGCATTAGTCTTCACAGTTCTTGGAGTGGATGATTTTACTGCTTTAGATAAAATTACGATTGCTCCAAATCCTTCAAATGGAGTATTTACAATTTCTAAAAATAATCAAACTACTGTTTCAAAAATCACTGTTTTTGATATTAATGCCAAAGTGGTGAAAGTGATAGATTCGGAATTGAATTTTGATACTACAACTGTTGATTTATCAAAGTTTTCTAAAGGAGTTTACTTTTTGGAAATTGCAAATGAAACGAATAAAGTAGTTCGTAAAATGATACTAGAATAAGGCAACTACAACCTATAAATTTTCCTTCATTTAAACAATAATTTGTTTTGCTGAGGGATTTTTTATTAAATTTTGGTTAAATAATAGGTGCTTTTATTATCAATGTAGCTTTTGTTTTATAATACTTCCCAATTAAGTGAATCTTAAGGTGTTTAGTCACATGATTTGATATAATTTTATAAATTTGAATAAATTTAATTAGAATTAAAATGAGCAAAAAAGCAAAAATTACTGGGTTACTTTTATTGGCAGTTTTGTTAGTTGGTTTTTCTATTTTTTACTACGTTTTTCATGGAGGTGCAAGAGATTTGGCTACTGAAGATGTTGCATTTACAGTTACTTCTAAAGACATTATCGCAGAATTTGCTGCCAATGTTTCTGTAGCTACAAATAAATATTCCGATAAAGCAATTGCTGTTTCTGGAATAGTTACCGCTGTTACCGACAGTATTGTCACTATTGATAATACGATAATTTGTAATTTTAAATCCCCAGATACCACCATCAAAAATGAACTAGCAATCACTGTAAAAGGTCGATTGGTTGGATTTGATGACTTAATGGGCGAACTAAAATTAGATCAATGTTCAATTAATAAAAAATAATTAAAAATGAAAATCAAGAATTTATTGTCCCTTGTTTTTGTCTTTTTTGTAGTTGGTTTTGCAACTGCACAAGACGATTTATTAAACCAATTAGATGCTACTGCGCCAAAACAAGTTGATATTGAGTTAGCAGCTTTCAAAGGCGTTCAAATTTGCAACATGCAATCCACGAAATTGCCGGCAAAAGGGGAATGGTATTTCTTAGTTTCTCACCGATTTGGGGATTTAGGAGAAGGAATTAATAACTTTTTCGGATTGGATAATGCCTTGACAAAAATTGGCGGTATCTATGGCGTTGCGAATTGGTTGTCTCTTGCTGCAACGCGACATACGTATAATAAAACATACGAATTGGCTGCAAAATACAAATTTGCAAACCAAATTGTAGATGGTTTTCCTGTGACTATTGTGGGTTACAACACGATGGATATTAACAGTGAATTGAAAAAAAATGCTTTGATGCCAGGATTAAAATTCAATCACCGTTTTGCATTTACCACTCAATTGTTGATTTCAAGAAAATTCAATGATTCTTTTTCATTAGAAATTGCGCCTATTTATGTTCATAAAAATTTATACGATGGACTTTTAGATCAAAAATCTACTCTTTTATTAGGAACGGGAGCACGATACAAATTGTCAAAAAGATTGAGTTTGAATCTTGAATATGCAGCACGATTGAATTTGCCTGAGGATTTCGTTTCTAAATACCGCAATCCTCTAACGCTTGGTATGGATATTGAAACGGGTGGTCACGTGTTCCAATTGGTATTCTCGAACAGCCAGCCAATGAACGATGCAGCTGTTTTCACAAATGCTTCGGGGAGATGGGATGACAAACAACAATTGTATTTTGGGTTTAATATGTACAGAGTATTTTAATAAAAGAAAAAATGAAAAATTTAAAAATAGTTTTATTAGCAATTAGCGGATTGTTTCTTGTTTCGTGTGAATCAACAACAGTTCAAGACATTTCGGCAGTAGTTACCGATCCAACCTACATTGCACATATTGCTCCAGTTATGGCTGCAAAATGTACAAGTTGTCATTCAAATGGGGATGAATCTCCAAATTTAGAAACGTATTTAGAAGTTAAAGATGCAGTTCAAAACGGTGCTTTATTGTGCCGATTAGACGCTTCTTGCGGAAGAATTATGCCTCAAGAAGGTGCTTTGCCAACGGCGACAATCACAATGATTAACAATTGGGCAATTAATAACTTTCCTGAAAATTAATAATTATGAAAAAACTTCATATTGTTTCGATCGCATTGGTCTTCGCCAATGTAATATTTGCTCAAAGGATGTTAACGCGTTCTGGGGAAATAAAATTTGATGCTTCAATGCCAAATTTAGTTGAGATTGCAGGAAAAAGCAATACCGTTTCTGCAATCCTTGATCAAGCTACGGGTCAATTCGCAACAAGTGCAATTATAAAATCATTCCGATTTAAATCGCCTTTGATGGAGGAACATTTCAATGAAAATTACATGGAGTCTTCCAAATTCCCAAATTCAACTTTCAAAGGAAAAATTACAAGTTTTGATGCTAAAAAATTATCTGCATCAAAAACAGCTTATGATGTAGAAGGTGATTTGACAATTCATGGTGTTACTAAGAAAGTAAAAACTAAAATTTATCTTTCTTTAAATGGTAGTAAAATTACTTCGTCTGGAATTTTTACAGTACATGCACAAGATTACAACATCGAAATACCAAGCTTAGTAAAGGAAAAATTTGCGGATCAAATTAAAGTTTCTTTTGACTTTGTATTGGATACTAAATAATTTTTTTCAGAATAAAGTTTATACTTTAACAAAAAATCCGAATCACTGATTCGGATTTTTTGTTTGCTATCACCTTCCTCTTCTTGAGAATGCCTCTTGCTGTTTTTTAGCATCTTCAGATAGAAGTTTGTATTTTGCTTTTTGTTCTTTATTCAATAAAATGAGTATGTCAAGATCTGTTTTTTCAGAAATCGCTTTAAGCTCACTTACTTTTTCTTCATTATTGCCCTCTTTTTTTAAAACAGCATTTTGTTTTTTTATGTTTTCAGTAATAATATTAGAAATAGCGATTACCTGAAGTTCATCAAGTGTTAATTGAGTTTTGAGTCGATCAACTACCTTTTTTACTGTTTCCTCAATTGGCGGTTCTTTTACGGCTTGGGTTCTATTTTGATTTCCCATTTGTTGGTTTTGACTTCCCATTGGATTTCCTCCATAACCACCTTGTCCATAACCACCTTGTCCAAATTGAGCAAAAAGTGTTTGAATGGAAAATAAAATAATTAAACTTGCAATTGTTTTTAATGTTTTCATAAATTTCAGCTTAAATTTTCTAAAGGGAATTTATATGTATTAACTTCAAAATAAATTTGGTATTAAACAATGGGTTCTCCATACAAATCAAATTCTGTTGCTTCAGTGATTTTTATCATCACGAACTCACCCGTTTTCACATAATGTTTTGTTGCATCAATTAGTACTTCATTATCTACATCTGGACTGTCGAATTCTGTTCGACCTACAAAATGTCCGCCTTCTTTTCTGTCAATAATACATTTAAATACTTGACCAATTTTTTCTTGGTTCAAATCCCAAGATATCTGAGATTGCAATTCCATTATTTCTTCCGCACGAGCTTGTTTTACTTCATCAGGAACATTATCTTCCAATAAATAGGCGTGTGTGTTTTCTTCATGTGAATAAGCAAAACAACCCATTCTATCAAATTTCATTTCTTGTACAAAGTCTTTCAATATTTCAAAGTCTTCATGCGTTTCTCCAGGATAACCTACAATTAAGGTAGTTCGTATTGCCATTCCAGGAACTGCAGCTCTAAAATCTTTTAGCAATTTTGTCGTTTTTTCTTGAGTTGTTCCACGACGCATCGATTTCAAAATAGCATCGGAAATGTGTTGCAAAGGAATATCAATATAATTGCAAATTTTAGGTTCCCTTTTCATAATTTCCAAAACATCCATCGGAAAACCAGTAGGAAAAGCATAATGTAAACGAATCCATTCAATACCTTCCACTTTTACTAACGCTTCTAATAATTCCCCAAGATTGCGTTTTTTATAAATATCAAGACCATAATAGGTCAAATCTTGAGCGATTAAAATCAATTCTTTAACACCATTTTTTGCAAGACCTTCTGTTTCTTTAACTAATTTTTCAATTGTTTGCGAAACGTGTTTTCCACGCATTAAAGGAATGGCACAAAAACTGCAAGGGCGGTCACATCCCTCGGCAATTTTCAAATAAGCGTAATTTTTTGGCGTTGTAGTTAAACGCTCTCCCAATAACTCATGTTTATAATCGGCTCCTAATGCTTTCAATAAAGCTGGCAATTCTGTAGTTCCAAAAAACTGGTCTACATTAGGTATTTCTTTTTCTAAATCCGGCCTGTAACGTTCAGATAAACATCCAGTCACGAATACTTTGTCAACAATTCCACGTTCTTTTTTATCGGCATATTCTAAAATCATATTTACCGATTCTGCTTTGGCATTATCAATAAATCCACAGGTGTTAATCACCACAATATTTCCTTCTTCTTCATGTACAACATCTTTGCCACTGGCGCGCAATTGCCCCATTAACACTTCACTATCGTATACATTTTTCGAACACCCTAGGGTAATTACGTTTATTTTATTCTTTTTTAAAGATTTGGTTCTCATATATTTTATTTCCCTATAATTTGGGTTTTTGCAAAATTACACTATTTATATTTAGGAGCATAATGTGAGTGGTTTTTATGATGATTATTCCCGCTATTCGCTATATCCACGCTTAGGCGTGGGATACCGCTGCTATCGGGGCTAATGAGTTTGGTTTGTGTTTTTTAAGATTAATTTTAAGCGTCCAAGCTAAATAATTCTGATTTAAATTAAGGTGAATGATTATTAAAAGTTGTTAATAAAAAAATTATCGTTTTAATGTGAAATGCCCTTTTGCAATTCTGCCATCTTCAAAATATACGGCATACCAATAGTCGTCGGCAGGTAATATGTTTCCATTAAATGTTCCATCCCATCCACTTCCTAAAGCGCCAAGTTGTTTCAATAACTTGCCATATCTATCGAAAATATATATTGTAGAATTATAATTATTAGTTGCCGTTAACCCTTTTACATTCCATGTATCATTTATGCCGTCTGCATTTGGCGTAAAATAAGGCGGTATTCCAATCACAGAGATTACTTGGCTAGAAGTTCCGCAACCATTCAAATCTTTTACATACACAGTGTGAACTCCGGCAGGCACATCAGTGAAAATATTGATTGCTTGATAGGCATTTGGATAATCCATACTGTAAACATAATCGCCTAAACCAGTTGCATTTATAATTACTGTATTGTTATCACTTAAATCCATTATTGTTGCTATTCCAAAATGGGCAACATCAGAAGCAATTACAGTGATGGTTCTTATTCTAAAACATCCATTCGCATTAGTAACTTTAACAGTGTAAATCCCTTCTACGTTTACATTTAATGTATAAGCAGTTGCCAAAGGAATAATTACGCCATCTTTTAACCAAATGTAGGTATAAGCATTTTGTGGAGTCGCATCAGTAATTCCAGCATTTAAAAGAACAAAAAAGGTTGGATTGTTACTACAAACCAGTTCGTTACGAGACAATTCAATTGTAGGAACTGGGTTTACAATATAAGGGATTGTTTTAGTAATTGAACAAGTTGGATTTATTGGATTTTTTATAATAATTTTTATTGATTTTGACAATGTAACAGGCAATGGATTTGGTAAAGGCGTTGATAAAAGCATATTGTTTTCATCATAATATTCTATAACCATTCCAGCAGGCTGTCCCAAGGTTACAATATCGTGAATTGCTTGTGAACTTGTGAAGTCATATTGTCCGTTTTGTAAGGATGGGTCAACTTCGTCATCACAAGTTGTAATTAAATTAGAAGGTATTGTAAAATCTACAGGAGATTTATCTACTATAAATTCAATAGTAGTTGAATACGAACATGCTTGTAATGTTGTATTGGTCACAACCGCTCTAATTATTTGTGATGTTGATGAGAATGTTGCAGGAAATGGACTTGTAATTAAATTATTATTTGAATCCCGCAATGGATTATTTGCAGCATCAAAATAAGTTACGGCTACTCCAGTTTGTCCCAGCAACAAATCACTTTCTAAAGCCGAAGTATTAAAATTAAAAATTCCGTCTTGATTATCATCACATTGTCTTGGAATTATAACGGAATGTGCAAACGGTAAAGCTTCCACATTTAAAGTCACATAAGGTCCTAATCCATAACAAGCATTAGTTATATCACTGTCAATTCTAACCCAAATATTTTGAGTTGTTGGGTAACCAATATTTCGATAATTTACCAAATCAGTTAGAACATTTAGTTCTGCTAATGCATCCGCCCGATTTCTATAATATTTCACAGTATAAACACCTGTTGAAGGTAACATAGCTCTAATAGTTGCTTCCGTTGAACTGAAATTAAATGTTGCAATCCCATCACGGTCATTATTATTAGCATTATTATTTCCATTACTATCTAATAAATCATCACAAACAGATGGCATTCGTATATTAAAAGTGCTTGGAATATTTGGTGCGGAAACTCGTAAAGTTATTTTTGCAACACGATAACAACCATTTACTGTGGTAACTCTTGACCAAATGTACATTAGGGTAGGAGTAGTATTTGTAAATGTTAGTGGATCAGTAATCTCATCAAAGGTCGGATTCGCATTTGCTCCAGCTAAAGAAGTATAATAGGTAAAAGATTCACTATTAAAATTAGCAGATATCTGCGGATTATTTACAGTTAAATTAAAAGAAGTAATTGCATCCAAATCGTCATCGCATTGCACGATTGTAGAATCTATAACAGAAGGTAAACCATGTACTACTAGATTAAATGAGTTTACTAAATGACAACCCGAAGCTATTATTGTCAGTCTTACATATATAATTCTATTAGTAGAATTTATTGTTGTTATTGCATTTTGACCTAAATCAGCATCATTTTGTGAAATGTGATACGTTACATTTACGCCAGATTGAGTTCCTAGTACTTGACTAGTTTTGGTATTTAAATCAAAAGTTACACTGCCATTGGTGTCGTCCCCATCTATAGTATCATCGCATTTAACAAAATCAGTAATAGGATTTAAAATTGGTACTACAGAATTATTTACTGTTATTGAAGATGTAACCGCTGCACAAGATCCAACAGCAGGGAATGAGTACGAATAAATTCCGCTTAAATCAGTAGCAGGATTAAAAATCCCTGTCCCAGAGGGCAATGCTGGTGACCAAATTCCGCCAATATCTGCTGTAGTTCCCAACAAAGTAAATAGATCATATGGAGAAGTTGTAATACATGATGAAGTAGAACTACTTAAGCCTGCTTTTTTAGATTGCTCAATAGTTACATTAACTTTTATAGATATCGTAGTTAAAGAAGTGTTGCAATTTTTTGTGAAAGTATAAATATACTCTCCAGGACTATTATTAGCTGCATCAAAGACATTCCCGTTTAAAGGAGTTCCCCCCGCAGGCAAAGTCCAAGTACCGCCAGTTCCTGGGTTTCCAGTTATAATATCAAATAGGTTTTGAGTTGCATTGGAGCAAATTGTAATATTGGTATCTTGAGGCGTACTTCCAAATCCTGAATAATACCCTGCAAATCCTGAAGCTGTTCCTGCAAAACCAAAAACTCCCACGGCCAAAGGACCAGTAGAAACAACATTGACATTTCCTGTTTGACTCCCGATTCTATAGGATACCCAATCGGTATTACCCAAAACAGCCTGTGCTTGTGAGTTTGGAATAGCAGTTCCATTTACAGATAAAGTTGCAGTTGAATAGGTTAGTACCATTAAATCAGCAGTATAATTCGTACCACCAATTTGATTTACGAAAGGAATGTTTACCGAATTTTGAAAGAAGCAACTAAGAGGCGGAATAAAATTCAAACCAGAAGTTGCAGTATTTGAACCACCGCCAAGAAATTGATAAGCAAAAACAGGTTTGTTGGTTCTTACATAAATATTTCTATTATTGGTACCTTGATAATAGGAATTAGGAACTATATAATATGCCCCAGCATTTATGGTTGCGACAGGTGATGCAATTCCATTTACATAAATGTCTGTATTATTCTCATTGGCAACAATTAATGGATTTTCCATACTTGCTGCACCATTTCCTTCAATAAAAATATATTCCGTTCCAATTTGTGATGCAGATACAATCTGGTCTAACGTTAAATCTGCCCTTCCATTTTCAATTCCTCCAAGGGCATTTCCTGTACTTACTGCAACTGGTTTAGTTGCAATAATTAGAGCACCAATTATACCGTCTAAATTCGCATTTGTGTTACTATAACCACTAAATACGATGCTTTGCCCCGCATTTAAATTGAAATTTTGACTGTCCGAAGTAATATTCCCAGTTCCTGAAGCGAAAATTACTCCAGTATCGTAACCTGACAATGAAATTGTAGTATTGTCTTCTGTGGCCATAATACTAGATACAAAAGATTTTCTGGAATCTTGAGATTCGTTTATCATACAACCTAATCTAAAACTTTGACCAATTCCAGGTCTTCCTTTAGAAATTATTGTTTCGGCATGATTCGTACTTCTCATTCTAAAACTTACATAAAAATCTTTACTCCCTTCAAGAATTAATCCTTTGTCCGATACAACGACATTGACATCGCTAAGATCTAAAAACATTTTTGTAGGTTGCCCATTTCCAATTGCAATTACAATTGGGGTAGTTGCTGATAACGAAAATGGAGATCCTGAAAAAGGTGCGCCACTTCCATCGGTTACTGTAACTAAAAACGGAGTGGTTTCAGCCGTTGATAAATAGGCATATTGGTCAGAAATGTCGTTACTTGTTCTACAATGCAAAGGTGGTAACCAGTGTTTGTTACTCAATTGAGAAAAGGTAATTATAGAAGATAAAAGTAAAAACAGAAGGGCTAATTTTTTCATATTATATATCACAATGTGTAAAAATAGTTTTTTTATCTTAAAAGTGCAAAGTGTCCTTTTATAATCTTGTTGTTTTCTAAAATAATTGTAAACCAATAATCGTCTGCAGGAATAGGATGTCCATTATAATTACCGTCCCAACCATTACCTTTTGGGTTTACTTGGGTAATTAATTTTCCATATTTATCAAAAATATAAAGCAACATATTTGGATATTTTGCTCCGTTTTTTATGGTCCAAAAATCATTGTAACTGTCTCCGTTTGGAGTAAAAAATCTAGGATAATCCAATACGTAAATTTGAATAGGAGTAGGTATGCCGCAGCCATTATTATCTTTAATATATACTAGATAATCAGCTTCAGTGACATTTAAAAATAACGGATTGTTTTGATAATGAACTCCGTCTAGTGAAAATTCATAATTTCCAATTCCTGAATAATTGATTAAAACAGAATTTTCATTTCCTGAAAAATCGTTAATTTCGATGGAAGTTATTGTCGCAATTCCAGACGCTATGGCAATAAATTTTTTAGTAGCGACGCATCCTTGCGAATTTGTAGCAGTTACAGTATAATTTCCTGCGTTAGCAATTGAAGTATATGAAGTTGTTGCGCCATTACTCCATAAATAACTCGAAAAACCATTTGCAACAGCTATTCTTTTGGGGTTCCCATCACAGATATAAACTGTTTCATCATTGAAATTTGCAGGAGCAAATACGATTACCTTTAATTTTATTGGTGTAATTCCAAAACAATCGGGTCCGTTTACAATTCGTGCATAAATGATTTGCTCGTTTATTATTGTGTTGGTATAGCTATTCGATAACTGATTACGTTGCAAAACAGCGTCATTTGCAGTCAAGTAATATTCAACAATTAAGCCTGATTGTAAGCCTGATAAAATTTGTGGAGTTGCATCCAAATTTAAATTAAAAGCAATAAAACCGTCTTGATTTACATCAGAATCACATTTCATAATCGGATTTTGTGCTACAATAGGATTATTTGCAATTTGAAGATTTACAGTTGCAAAAGCAGTACAACCAAATTGATTGGAAACTTTTCCATAAACTGTATTAGTTGTTAGATTTTGGTAGCTTGCGGGATTTGAAATCGGATTTACATCAGATATATTTTCAAAATAAACAACTGGACTCAATTGTGAATTTCCACTTGTAATAATGTTGCTCACCTTTGTTAAATCAAATGTTGATACGCCATCATTATTGTCGTCACATTGCACCAAAATGGTATTTGTTAATACAGGTTTTGCGCTATATTCTATATTAACTTGACCCGTTGCAATACAAGTTGTTGCATTTAATGTAATTTCAACTTTATAAATTCCCGAATCTGTAACGGTATAAATTGGGTTTGTTATTCCTGTTGAAATCCCGTTTTTGAACCATAAATAGGTATTTAATCCAGGAGTTGTCGCATCTAAATTATAGGTTTCTCCCTGACAAATTGGATTGTTGGTTGCAATTAATTTATTTTCACCTAAATTGACACTAACATTAAAACTTCCACCACCAAGAAAAATGGCTGAATCATAGCGATAGTTTCCCTCATCTGCGATTACTAATTTAATATGGTAGGTTCTTCCTGGTATTACATTTGCTTTAGCAGTCATTACAACCGTTTGGCCGTTAAAATTGGTAGGATATTCTGTTTGGTTAAAAGCATCAAAATACTGTTCATTTATCGCTGGGCATCCATTTGTACCAGGAATTAATGGGTGAACGGTGGTTACTTTTACAGGAGTTGTTGTGTTAGGGACCAAAGCTAAATTCTCATAGCGGTCTTGAGTATTCGCTTCTTTTAATAAGAAAGCAAAACCATCGGAATAGCGACACGATGCATTATCGTGGTATTCTTCGGATGCAAAAATATAATCAAAATTCATTTTATTCGAAAGCGGAGTAAAGTCAAATTCTAAGGAAGTAGCATTGATACTTCCTGTAATTCCCAAGGCTAACTCTAAATCAGAATCTCCGCCCCAAGATGTTGACCCTTCGTCAATTAAAGTTGAGTTTGGACCTTCAGCTTTTTTTGCTCTAGCAGTACTCAAAACAATTCCATTTGTAAAAGGAAAAACAGAGTTAGTATTGCTGAAAAATCCATAGCTATTTTGAATACCACTGAAAGTATCACCACTTACCGTAATATTCGAAACTGTAGCACAGGGACTATTGTTGACTAAAACATTTTGCACAAGTTGCTGTGCAGTATAGGTATCTTCAACTTGAATATATTGGGCATTTATTGCTAAGGTAAAGCAATTAAAGAAAAAAAAAATGAGGGATTTAAATATTTTCTTCATATCTCCGCAAAGATACTATAAATCTCGTTTTTTAAGCAATTTGTAGGACATTAACATAAAAATAACAGTCCAAGCCAATACTATTACTATTGAGGTGAAGTGAACATCATAGTCCTTGCCATTTCCTGCACCGCCAATGGCAGTTTGGATGTTTTTCACAACGGATAATCTCGAAAAAGGCTCAACGATTAAATTACTCATCGATTCTAAAGGAAGAAATTGCGAAATGTTTTCGGCAGTTTTACCATCCGGAAATACTTTAAAACTTAAAATTCCTTTTACAATAGATTCTAAGATGTTCCAAACAAATAGAAATCCAATTGCAAATGCCGACTTTTTCACTAATATCCCCAAGAAAAGACAAAACGAAAAGAAACCGATTAATTTAATGAAATAGGCTAACAGGTATTCTAAATCCGAAAAAACAATACTGAATTCGGTGTAAGATGAAAAGCTATAACCCAATAGTAAGGACATTATAAACACAAAAATAGTGGATGCAAATGCAAAAACAACAACAGTTAAGAATTTTGACAAAATAAATTCTTGTTTGCTCATTCCGTCAATTAAATTTTGTTTTAATGTGCCATAACTGTATTCGTTCGACATCATAGAAACAATTACAATTGCCAAAAAGAATTTTAAAATAGCTGCAATATAGGTATTGAAATGCCAAATATAGGGGAAATTGAAAATTCCTTGTTCCGCAATATGCAATTTAAAACTGCCGATATTAAATTTAATTGAGGCTATTAAAGCAATAAATGAAAGTAAAAAGAAATAACTAATTGTTAAGATTCTACTTGATTTGCTGAGCCATATTTTTTGTAATTCTATAGAAAGTAATCGTTTCATTTAGATTTTTATATTTAAGATTTGAGAATTTATATTTTTTAAATTGAAATTGACATTGCCGTTGAAATTACTATTTATTTTTTGTCAATTCCAAAAATTGATCTTCTAAGCTGGTTTTACGTTTGACCAAATGATTTAAAAAGATGTTTTTCTCAAACAAATAGCGATTTAACGTGGATGCTTCCAATGGAGTTTTTAGATATACCAATACTTTTCCTTCCTCAAAAATTACTTTTTCAATCGCTGGATGTGAAGTCATTATTGTTTTTAAAGTTTCATTATCGTCTGATTGCAATTCGAAATAGCCTTCATTTGCAGTCATTCCGTCTACAGTTCCTGAATAAAGGATTTTTCCTTTTTGTAAAACTAAAACGTGTGAACATACTTTTTCTACTTCATCTAATAAATGTGATGCTAATAAAATAGTAGTTCCTTGCGAGGCAATTAATCGGATAATATCTCGGATTTGATGAATTCCTTGTGGGTCTAAGCCATTTGTAGGCTCGTCTAAAATAAGGATTTCTGGATCATTCAACAATGCCGAAGCAATTGCCAAACGTTGTTTCATTCCCAATGAAAAAGTACTGAATTTGCTGTTTTCTCGTTCTAATAATCCAACCAAAGCCAGTTTTTCCTGCACTTTAGAAGAATCGATATTTTTGATTTTACAAACCAATTCTAAGTTTTGCTTGGCGGTCATATAAGGGTAGAAATTCGGACGTTCAATAATAGCCCCCACTTTTTTTAGCGCTTCGTGTGTTTCAACGGCTCCACCAAACCAACTGTATTCGCCAGAAGTTTTGTTGACCACATTCAAAACAATTCCTAAAGTTGTTGATTTTCCACTTCCGTTTGGCCCTAAAATTCCATAGACATTGCCTTTGTGAATAGCAAGGGAAACATTGTTTACAGCATGAACATATTTATTGTAAATCTTGTTCAGGTTTGTTATTGATAATATTGTTTCCAATGGCTTTTTTTTTAATTAATAAATGTAAGACGATATTTCTTATAAATTGTTACAAGTAAATATTAAAATTTCTTTTCAAAAAAAATCCCCAATTCATTTACGAATTGGGGATTGCAATTTATTTATTAAAATCTAGCTTTTTTGCTCTTTATTGAAATAAACCAAATAATAATACATTTGCTTTTCTTCATCCCAACCTTTTTCGACATATTTCTCAGCGCTTTCAGGGTTGATGAAATCCATTTTTATCTGGATGTGCGTGTCTAAGTTAATTACGTTTTTAATGGATTTTCGAGCGTCAGAAACCGCTGCATTTGCGATTGGAAACGTCGTAATATCTTCAATACTATATTTCTCGCCTTTGTCAACTTTATAATTTTTAAATTCTGGAATCAAATCAGGATTATCCAATACTTCATTCAAGAAATTACTTTCTTCAAATTGGTCATTTTTTGCAAAATAATTCACCGAGCGATTCATAAACATTACTTCTTCTTTTTTGTCTTCAGCAGGAAAAACGACGTCTTTGGCAAATCCCTGACAAAATTTCAAGTATTTTTTAGTGATAAAATTCTCGTCTTGAAACGCATCAACCGAAAGAAAATGTTCCAACCAATATCTTGCATCATACCGATTGCTATCCACCGTTAATATTTTGTACCCTTCTTCTTTTTTGTAATTAAAAATCAAACATCCTTTGTCCAATTTGCTGAGGTTAATTCCCTGTTGCAAAATCATTTCTAAGGCAGTTCCTTTTTCTTCAAACTGTAAAAAGTCGGATTGCAACTCACTTTTGAAAATTCCAATCGCATCAACTACATTATTGTCGATGTTAATATTGGTCAAATACGTCACATAAACTTCCCCATTTTTAATGTGGGGATGATTTGATTGTTCAAATAGATGATTCGTAATTTTCTTTGAAACATCGTGCAAATTATTTGGATTATCAAAAATTTCCGAAGCAAATTTGAACATTTCATTGTAATCCAAATCAATTTCGTGCGCAAATTGAAAATAATTTTCTTCCTTTTCTCTAAAAGGTCTGAAGAAATATTCTTTCATCAAAGGCACAATCTCGTCATTCAAATTAAAAGGTTGCTCCGATAAAAATAGGGCTTCGTTTCTGCTTTTATTTCCAACTCTGTGAATCGACAAAGTTTCAATGTGGGTATTATATAGGTTTATCATTTATTTTTTTTAGGTTCAAAGTTGCAAAGTTACAAAGGCTCTAAGGTTATGTGGCTATCAAAAAAATTAGTCTCTTTCTTTTATTTTTCGAATAAATGAACTTAACATTCTTTCTATTTCTTTACTTTCTTCGTTTGTTTTATTAAATTGTATTTCGTTTATATATTTTAGATTGTAGGCTATTTCTAATTGGGTTTGCATTTCAAAAAGGGAAGAAATTCCAATATTTAAAAATTTTAAATAATCGTTTTTCCCATCTCTACCGTAACCTTCAGCGATATTGCTTGGAATAGAAATGGCGCTTCTTCTAATTTGGGATGTTAAACCAAAATTTTCTTCTTTGGGAAACAAACTAGTAAGTTGGTATGTTTCAGTTACAATAGTCATTGATTTTTGCCAAATCAACAAATCTCTAAATGTGCTCATAAGTAAATTTATTAATTATAACTCAATACAAACCTTTGAGCCTTTGTTGCTTACTGACTTTGAACCTTCAGAATTTACCAATTCTCTTCCGTCCCGTAATCCTCAAAACTATCGTCGCCGCTGAACATATCCAAATCATCTTCGTCCAAATCATCTTCAAATTCACCGTAAATATCATCGTGCATATCGGCTTCAAAGTTCTTTTCCATCGCTTCATCAGGCATTTCACCGTGAGAAAAAATAGTTTCAGGATAAAAATTCCCAGCAATTTGTTCTTCCACAGCTGCCAATTCCACAAGAAAAGTCCACATATTTATAAAATCATAAACATATATAATCTTAGTATTTTGCTGGTCCAACAAATCCGATAATTGATAATCGCTCATCGTTTTTTGCTCGCCCGGAACATCCCCGGCATCAAACATCGGAATTTCATCTTCCTGATTCCAAGTGTCGTCACACGTGTAAAACGATGCAACCTCCATGCCGTCAAACCCAAATGAATTGAAAATAGCATTGTGAAAATCCTCCAAAGTATCCTCCGCAAGTATCGCAATATCTCTAAAAATGTCCTCTTCTGCGTCTAAAATTACTCTAAATTTATAAACCATATTCTTTATTTTTGTGAAGTAACAAAGGTAAAATTTAATTTTAGATTTTAGATTTCCGATTCCAGATTTGTTAATAAGATTTTTTTAAGAGCTAATCCGGCTATCATTCCAAATCCGCTTTGTTGCTGCTGTTGCGCAACAAAGCGGGATTTTCCCTTCTATCCGGGCTAAAAATCGATAAGTAGAATGACTTAAAGTACAATAAATTTTTTCGTAAATAATTTCATTCAAAGAAATTTATAAGCAGACAAATTGAATAAAACAATTAACTTTTCAAACCAAAATCGGAATAATAATTAATAGTTTTAATCGTGAAAAAGTATCGAATTTTAAAAATTAAATTGGCTGAAATATAATTGTATTTAAAATTTAAGTAATTGTATTTAAATAATTGATAAATAATATTTTAGCTATCAAGTATTGATTTATTCTATAATGATTTTAAGCCTTAAAAAGGACTTTTCTAATACCAATTATTACAAAAATAAAGAAGGTGTAAACAATGAAAAATGGAATGATATATTCTATCAAATTCATAGGCAACATAATCGCAATTAGCAACAATTGAAATCCCAATCCATAAATTGAAAGTAACGTCATAAACCAATTTGGAAACGTTTTTACCTTGTAGGCATCTTGATCTAAAAAGTGAATTACCTTATCGAATGTTCCATAAACCAAAGTGTAAATCATAAATAAAATATCTACCGATTTTTGGGTTTCTCCTGGCAAAGCTCGTGGCGATTTGTATTCAAAAATTTTACTTGTTGTATCTCCACCCACCGACTTATTTCTCAAAATCACATAGTAATAATTGTATAAAGTGCCTTGTAATTGAATGCCAATAAATGCCAAAAGGGTAAACCAAATTGTCGTTTTTGAGACATAACAAATAGTCATTAAAAACATAAAATTTAAGACAATATCAAAAACACTATCGAGGTATCTTCCAACATAAGACGGCGTATTTTTCAATCGAGCCAATTCGCCATCAGCAGCATCGATTGCTGATTTTAAAATGATGAAAAAACCCGCTAATAAGTACTGTTTTTGCAAAATACAAAGTATGGAAATCAGTCCAGAAATGCCAAACAATAGCGTAACATGAATAGGAGTGAAGCAGGTATTTTTTAGTAAATTGGCAAACCATTTTCCGAAAGGTCTACCATAATCTGATAAATCTAAAAATTTATCTTGGGCGGAAAGTTTAGACATTTATAATTATGTGAACAACGAAATGCGACAATATAGTCAGAAATATTATTTTGATAAGCGGTGTAATGTGAACGTCATTGCCGATAGCAATAAAAAAGCACTTACTTGATGAATTAGTCCAAGCCAAACTGGAACGCCGTACAATAAAGTAAAAACGCCCAAAATAAATTGCACAAATACCAATACCAAAAGTAGGTTAATTCCATTGGTTTGTGCTTTACTCAATGTGAATTTTTTACTTTTAAAATAGAGATATACAATGCTTGCAACTACAATATACGCCAACGTTCTATGAATAAATTGAACGCCACTTTTGCCTTCTATAAAACTCAAAAACCAATTTTTTTGTTCTAAAAATACACTTTCGTGAAGGAATTGCCCATCGCTCATTAAAGGCCAATGATTGTGTATTAAACCAGCATTTAAACCAGCAACAAAACCTCCATAAATAATTTGCAACAGCAATAATGCCAATGCAAATCGGGCAATTGTTCGTAATGATTTCTCGATTTTTACTTTTTCAGGATAGATTAAATCCAAAGCTACCCAAAAAGTGTATGCGAATGTTATGAAAGCCGTTGTGAGGTGCAAAGCCAATCTGTAATGACTTACATCAGGGTTGTCAATTAGTCCGCTTCGAACCATAAACCAACCAAAAAAACCTTGTAAACTTCCTAATCCTAAAAGGATAAAACATTTATTAATGGTGCTTTTGTCTAATTTTTTACGAATTAAAAAGTAAATAAATGGGATTATAAATACCATTCCAATCGCACGACCAATTGAGCGGTGAAACCATTCCCAAAAATAGATATATTTATAATCTGAAAGGGTAAAATCATTGTGAATATTGATTTTTTGGTATTCGGGAAATTTTTTATATTCCTGAAAAGCTTCTTCCCATTTTGCTTCTGTAAGTGGTGGGAACGTATCGGTCACCAAATGCCAATCGGTCATTGAAAGTCCCGAGTTTGTTAGTCTTGTGATGCCACCAACAATTACCATTAGAAATATTAAAACACAGCCTGATAAAAGCCAAGTGATTACGGATTTATTCTCTTTTTTCATATTAATGTATTGGAAAATCTTGGGGATTTTGTCTTGTGTCCCAGATGTCTAAGACAACAATTTCATTTGGCGTTATTTGGTAAATAATTTCAAAATGACTAACAATTATAAATTTTGTGTTTTCTTCAAAAGTTGACGTACCAAATTCAGGAAGTTGTAGAATGATTTTTAAATTAGTATTGAAAAGCAAGTTTAGTTTTCGGCTGTAAATCTTTGAATAATTGTGATTATTCCAATAGTCAAAAATATTTTTTCTTGAATTCCTAGCTTCTACAGACCAAATTAATCTTCTAACCATTCTTGAATTTCTTTTTGTGCTTCTTCATCCGAAATACATTCGCCATTTTTATATTGCTCTAATGCAAGATTTATTTTTCGTTGTTCTTCTGCTGAAAAAACTCTAACACTTTCATATTTTAATGCTGGTTCATGTACTGAAGAGATGTCTTTTTTTAATTGTGTATAGTTTTGCACTTCCAATAAAGTGCTGATTTTTAGCAAAAATTTAAAATCATTTGTATCAATGATTTTCGCTATTAATTCTAATTTTAATTCGTTTATTTTCATAATCTCTAATTTTAAGTAAAATTATACAAAATCTTTAAAATTATTCGCAAACAGTCGTTAAACTTTAATTAAACCTAATTTTGCTCCTCTATTCAAAACAAACTCATAAGCAGCTTCATAATCATTGGCAATTTCGCCTTCTAATATTGCTTCTTTTACGGCTTCTTTTAATATTCCTATTTCTCGAGAAGGTTTTAAATTGAAAATTGCCATGATTTCTTCGCCTGTAATGGGTGGTTGAAAATTCCTAACGTGATCGCGTTCTTCCACTTCCACAATTTTCTTACGAACAATTTCGAAATTGTTATGGTATTTCTTGAATTTATTAGGGTTTTTGGTTGTAATATCAGCTTCGCAAAGTGTCATTAGATTTTCAACATCTTCACCTGCATCAAAAACCAAACGACGCACCGCTGAATCAGTGACAATATCTTCAGACAAAACGATTGGTCGCGAACTCAGCATCACCATTTTTTGAACAAATTTCATTTTGTGATTCAAGGGCATGTGCAAACGTTCGAAGATTTTCTTCGCCATTTTTCCACCCAAAAATTCGTGCCCATGGAACGTCCAACCTTGTTTTTTATTGAAACGTTTTGTTGGTGCTTTTCCAATATCGTGCAATAAAGCCGACCATCGCAACCAAAGATCATCTGTATTTTGACAAATGTTATCAACGACTTCTAAAGTGTGATAAAAATTATTTTTGTGCGTATGCCCATCAATTTCTTCCACTTGATTCAAAGCAGTTAATTCTGGAAGAATTATGTCTAAAAGCCTAGTTTTATATAACAATAGAAAGCCAATTGAAGGTTTATTAGTAGAAAGTATTTTATTCAACTCATCCACAATTCTTTCCCCAGAAATAATTTTGATTCTATCTTTATTTTTGGTTATCGATTGCAATGAATTTTCCTCAATTTCAAATCCCAATTGATTGGCAAACCGAATAGCACGAAGCATTCGCAACGGATCGTCAGAAAAAGTAATATCGGGATCAAGAGGTGTTTTTATGATTTTATTTTTCATATCTTCTAATCCATTGAAAGGATCGGATAATTCACCAAAATTTTGTTGATTTAGTGACAAAGCCAATGCATTTATGGTAAAATCACGCCGGTTTTGATCGTCTTCTAAAGTTCCGTTTTCTACAACGGGGTTCCTACTTTCAAAATGATAGGATTCTTTTCGAGCACCTACAAATTCAATTTCGGTATCTTCAAAACGTAACATGGCAGTTCCATAAGTCTTAAAAACTTGCACTTTTGGTTTGTTAGGAAGCAACTCCGATACTTTTAAGGCGAGTTCAATCCCGCTTCCCACGGCAACAATATCGATGTCTTTTTTGAAATCTCTATTTAAAATTAAATCCCGCACAAACCCGCCAATCACATAGCTTTCTATGTTTAGTTCTTGTGAAGCTTGAGAAATTACTTCGAAAATTTTATTATTTAATGCTGATTTGTATGTCATAATTTTTACCGCAAATTCGCAAATTATTTTTTTGAACTTATGATGCGTTTGTATTCTAAAGATACTAAGTTGAAATTGGCAAGTATTGCTAATTTGTTTTTAGAAACCTTTAAGTAGTTTAAACATTGATTATAATGACTGTTGTTAAAACAATCTACAGTTTTTATTTCAAGAATAATTTTGTCATAAACAATAAAGTCTGCATAGAATTTATGTTTTAAGGTTGTATTTTTATAATTAACAGAAAATTCTTTTTCTCTTTCATATGGAATGTTTTGTTCGAGGAGTTCATATTCAATAGCATCTTTATACACAATTTCAGAAAATCCCTTTCCAAGATTTTTATGGACTTCAAATAATATGCCTACTATTTTATAATTTTCTTCTTTATAAATATACTCTTCCATAATACTAAAAAAAATAATTTGCGAATTTGCGGTGAAATACTATTTTCGAATCACTTTCACCTGAGCATCATTTGTCAATTTTATTATTGTCGATGGCTTTCCTGCAATTTTTTCGCGGTGCAAATTTACAACATAGTCTACACCTTTAATAATTTCTGGGCTAATATCTTTGAAAGCAATAGGAGTGGGTTGTCCAGAAATATTTGCAGACGTTGAAACCAATGGCTTTCTCATTTTCTCCATTAATTTGAAGCAAAAAGGCTCTTTTACGATTCTAATTCCTAACGATTTGTCTTGTGAAATTAAATTTGGAGCTACATTTCTGGGATTGTCTAAAATTATTGTGGTTGGTTTTTCTGACAAATCAATAAGCTGCCAAGCCACTTCTGGAATATCCTTGAACACATTGTACATCATTTTTTCGCCATTCATCAACACAATCATACTTTGCGTTTCTGCTCTTTGCTTGAGTTTGTAGATTTTAGCAACCGCTTCAGGGTTAGTTGCGTCACATCCAATTCCCCAAACAGTATCCGTAGGATAAAGTATTATACCACCCTCTTTTATGATTTCGAATGCGTTTTGAATTTCTTGATTCATATTATATTAATTTTTTTTTGCTTCATCTTCAATGATTTTGATAATGGCGCTCCAATTAAAAGCAAATAAAATAGTGGCCAATTTTTTGGTTTAAAAATGCTGCTGAGTAGGTATTTTACAGTCAAAAAACTAGAAACGGTAAAGTGTCCTAAAAAACCGTAATGTTTTCGAATAATATAAAGTAAAGAAATTTTTAGTTCTTTTTTTATAGCCATCGATCTTGGCGTACTCGCTCCATGAAAATGTATAAATTCAGCTTCGGGAACTAAATAGGCATGTTTTTCTATTTTTGATAGTCGAATGCATAAATCAGTTTCTTCGTAGTAAAGAAATATATTACTGTCAAAACCTCCAACTTCATTGAAATCCTTGGCTCTAACAAACATAAAACTTCCTGGAATAAAGTTAACTTGTATAGGGTTTTGATATATTTTTTTTCTTTTTGGATATTTTTTCGGATTCATAATTTCTAAAAAATTACGTCCTAAAATTTCTCTTGTTGGTGATGCAAAATGATCTAATGAAATCATAAAATCGCCATTTTCTTTGTAAGCTTGCGCTCCTGCAATTCCAATGTTTTGATTGGTGTCTAAAGCAGTTTTGAGAATTGACAAACAGTCATTCATAAACAAAGTATCGTTGTTTACAAACGCATAGTAATTGGCATTGGCAAATTGTAAACCAAACATATTTCCACCTCCAAAACCAGCATTTATAGTATTTCGATATAAACTTACAGATTCGTTTTTTAGAGAATCACAATAGGATTTGAGTTTTAGATATTCGTCTTTTTCAGAACAATTGTCAGTTATAATGACCTGGTAATTGCTATTTTGTGAAGTTTTTTCAAGTATAGAATTCACACAATTAATGGTGTGTTCGGTTGAATTATAATTGATTAAAATAACGGCTATGTCAAACATTATAAATACTGATTAATTCCTTTTTCTATAAAAGTTAGTTTCTTTTCGGTCGTTTGTTTCTCGATTTCATTGTTGATTTCAAGATGGCTTTTGGATTGTTCTTTGTGATAAATATGATAGGCGATTCCTGAATACTTTAATCTTTTACCTTTAATTCCAATGTTGTGCAAACGTTGAATCATTTCAGAATCGTCAATTCCCCATCCAACTAAAGCTTCATTAAAACCATTTATTTTTATAAAATCAGTTTTCCAAAAAGACATGTTACAACCTCGCAATTTTGAGGAACGTTTCTCCACTTTTTTAGCAAATTGCATTAAAAAAGGAAAACGAATGGTGCGACCTCTTTTTTTAATTCCAGCAGAAAACAGATTGAAATTGATACTTTTTGCTTGAAATAATTTAGGTAAAAGTTGCTCTTGGATATTTACTCTTGAACCAAATAAATAACAACCTTTTTCGGCAAAATTCAAGTGGTCTTCAATGAAATGGTTGTTCATAATAATATCACCATCGATTTCAATTATATAATCGTATTTTGAGGTAGCAATAGCGTTATTCATGATTCTTGGCTTTCTATTTTTTATATCTTCGTGCCAAATATGATGCAGTGGAATTGGAAATGTTTTTTTAAAACGCTCAATCAATTCTTTCGTTTCAGCTTTAGAACCATCGTCAGCAATAATCACTTCATTGGGCAAAATAGATTGGTTAAGTATACTTAAAAGAAGTAATTCTAAGGCTTCTGGCCAATTATAAGTAGGAGTTATCAATGAACAAGAAGGGTGTTTTTTCATAGTCAAAATTAAACACGGCAAGTTAAGATAATTTTTTATATTTGTGAAAAATAAATATATTTAGTAAATAGAATTTAGAAACTTAAATTTTACCAAAACAATGAAATTTTACGAAAACAAGCCTAGTGGATACTATGATAATGTTCGCAAAGAAATGCTGAAGTTCCTTCCAGAAAATTCAAAAAAAATTTTGGATGTTGGTTGTGGTAATGGGGCTTTTGCTTCATTGTTAAAACAAAAAAATCAAGCTGAAGTTTGGGGAATCGAATTAATGGAAAAGGAGGCTATAATTGCACAAGAAATACTAGATAAAGTGTTAATTGGGAATTGTGAAAAGCATATTAATGATCTTCCTGTCAATTATTTCGATGCAATATATTTCAACGATGTTTTAGAACACTTGGCTGATCCATATTCTGTTTTGGAGGATTTAAAATGTAAATTAGCGCCAAATGGAGTTATTATTAGTTCAATTCCAAATGTTAGATTTTTTAGAACTTTCTCCAAAGTTGTGTTTTTAAAAGATTGGAAGTATGATGATTTTGGAATAATGGATAAGACACATTTAAGATTTTTTACTAATAAAAGTATTAGAAGAATGTATGAAGAATTGGGATATGAAATATTAATTCATGAAGGAATAAATAAGTCTAGATCTTTAAAACCAATACTTTTTAATTTTCTTACTTTTTTTTCGCAAATGGATATTAGAATTTTACAATATGCAACAGTTGCTCGCGTAAAAAAAATATAAAAATGTTAAATACTTTTATTGAAAACTCAATTTTAAATAAGGAAGAAATTATTTCATTAGTCAATTCATTTGATGATAATGGTAAATTATTATACGGTGGTAATAGAAACGCAATAAAAACATTTGAAATCAATAATTTTATTATTAATGTAAAATCATTTAAAGTTCCCAATTTAATTAATAAAATTGCCTATAAATATTTTAGAAAATCAAAGGCAAGGCGTTCGTTTGAATACGCAAATATATTATTAGAAAATAAAATTGGAACTCCAAAACCCATTGCTTATTTTGAAAATTCTAATTTCTTAGGGTTAAAAGATAGTTATTATGTTAGCGAACATCTTGATTGTGATTTGACTTTTCGAGAATTGGTCGAAATTCCGGACTTTCCTGAAAACGAAATAATTTTGAGACAATTTACTCGGTTTTCCTATGATTTACATCAAAACGGAATTGAGTTTTTAGACCATTCACCAGGAAATACCTTAATTAAAAAAGGCAATAATGGAAATTATGAGTTCTTTTTGGTCGATTTGAATCGGATGTTATTTCACGATGCAATGTCTTTTGATGAGCGCATGAAAAACCTTTGTCGTTTGACGCATAAAAAGGAAATGGTAGCCATAATGAGTAATGAATATGCAATTGTTTCAGGTGAATCAGAACAACTTATCAATGAAACACTTTGGAAAATGACCGCTGATTTTCAATACAAATTCTACAGAAAGAAAAGATTGAAAAAGAAATTGAAATTTTGGAAGTAATAGTTGTGAAAAAATAGTATTTTCACTTTTCAAAAGTATAAATGAAAGTTTCGGTAATAATCACGACATACAATGCGGTTGAATGGCTGCAAAAAGTGCTGGTTGGATTTAGTGTCCAAACCGAGTGTGATTTTGAAATTGTTATTGCCGATGACGGTTCTACCTCAGAAACGAAAGAATTACTTTCATTATTTTCTTCTAAATTCAAATACCCAATTGTTCACGTTTGGCAAGAAGATGATGGTTTCCAAAAATCAAAAATTCTAAACAAAGCCATTCTAAAATCCAATTCAGAATATTTGCTTTTTACTGATGGCGACTGTATTCCGAGAAAAGATTTTATAGCAATGCATTTAAAATACCAAGAAAAAGGATATTTTCTGTCTGGTGGATATTTCAAATTGCCGTTATCAATTTCAAAATTAATTTCCGACAATGATATATTAAATCCAAACTGTTTTCAATTATCTTGGTTAAAAAAAAATGGTTTCAAAGCGAATTTTAAAAGTAGTAAATTGACTCAAAGTACTGTATTTGCAAATTTCATGAATTGGATTACGCCCACAAAACGTTCTTGGAATGGTCATAATTCATCAGGTTGGAAAAGTGATATTGTGGCTGTTAATGGCTTTAATCACGACATGCAATATGGCGGTTTGGATAGGGAATTAGGGGAAAGATTATTTAACAACGGATTGTTGTCTAAGCAAATTAGATACAGCGCAATTTGTGTTCATTTAGACCATGCGAGAGGCTATTCTACTCCCGAAATTTGGCAGAAAAATAAAGGAATTCGAGAATACAATCGAAAAAATAAGATTGTAAAAATCGAAAACGGAATCAGTTCTCTTTAGCTTTTTAAGAATCCTAAATCTTTAAAAAAAGCATTTAATTTTTCTAAAATTAGTTCTAAAGGATATTCGTCAAAATATTTTAAAGTATTTTCTTTGATATACTTTTCGTCATATTGCTGGTAGATTTCTGGTTTCAAATCTTTTAAATGAATGGAAACATTTCCTATTTCATTTTCAAATATTTGCCACGTCTCTTTATCTACCGAAGGGGAAAACAATGAAAAAGTTGGAATACTTAATGCTTTCGCCATATTCACAGAGCCTCCTTCATTTCCAATTAGCATGGAACATTGAGAAAGTAATGCCAAAAAGGCTCTTAAACCCTCGCTGTATAAATTTAAATGAATGTTTTTCTTGGTTTTTTCTGAGCAAAAATTATACACTTTCAGCACTTCCTCTTTTTGTGACGGAATGTAATTGAACAGTATTTCAGCATCAAGTTGATCAACGGTATAGTCAATTATTTTTGCCATTTTGTCCAAAGGATACGTTTTATACCATTCGCTACCCAAAATCCCAAACATTATAATTGGTTTTGCATTTTGTTGAATGCCAAATTTCTCTACTAATTTTTTCGCTTCGTGCAGTTCTTGTTCTGTTAAAAATATTTTTGGCTTGTAATTTGTAATTTTCTCCTTAATTAAAGGTTTCAAGAGTAGCAAACGGTTGTCAATTGCCAAACCCAACTCAGATTTAGTTCCGTTTTTTATTCTTTTTATGTTGTGGTTGTAGAATAATTTTGAATACCCTTTATCATATGATATTTTATACTTTGCTCTTGAAAATAAGGTGATTAAGTTAGTTTCTAGTTTGCTATAAGCGTCAATTATCACATCGTATTTATTGCTTCTAATTTCATAAATAAATTTGAAAAGTGCTGGATATGATTTCCGAACAGCATTTGTAAGTACGATAACATTATTAATATTTGGGTTTTCTAATAATACATCCACACAATTAGGATAACACATATAATCAATTGTAGCATCGGGATAATATTGTCTCAAATTATTGCACAAAATAGTGCTTGTCAAAACATCTCCGATTCTTTTTTGTTGAATAACTAGTATTTTCATTGGACCTTCATTTATTGAGAAGGCTAAAATACAAAGTATTTAAATAAGGTTTCATTAGAAAGTACTAATTTGTGAAATAGCATAAAATAATTATACATTTGCAATCAATAAAATTTGTTTTGCAATGGCAATAAGTGGCTTGGTGATTACCTACAACGAAGAAAAAATGATTGGAAAGTGTATTGAAGCACTTTTTCAGGTTTGTGATGAAGTAATTATTGTAGACTCTATGAGTTCCGATAAAACAGTTGAAATTGCTAAAGCAAAAGGAGCAATTGTAATTTCACAGCCTTTTCTTGGTGATGGGCCACAGCGTTCTCATGGATTGCAATTTTGTAAAAATGATTGGATTCTAAATCTAGATGCCGATGAATTTTTAGATGAAGATGCTTTAAATTTCATAAATAAAAAGAAATATTTAGAAGGGAATTATGATGGTTTTAGTTTTCGGATTAAAAACTTTCTGGGAAACAAACTCATAGATTTTGCAGGTTGGTATCCAGATCACAAAGTTCGTTTTTTTAATAAAACCACAGCACATCCCTCAGATTCAATTGTGCATCAGAAAATAAGTACTACAAATGAAAAAAAAGTTCCAGTCCATATTTTACATTACGGATGGAACTCTTTAGAACAAATTATTGCTAAAAAAAATCAGTATTCTACTTGGCATTCGCAACAACTTTTTGACCAGGGAAAAAGAATCAACCCATTTAAACCAGTATTAAATGGATTAGTTTCTTTTTTTAGATGTTATATTTTTAAGAAAGGGTTTCTAAATGGAATTGATGGTTTGTCGATTTCACTAATTCAGGCCTTTTTCTCTTATATGAAATATGCAAAATTGATCAAATTGCAAAGAAAAGAAAATTCTTAGTTAGACAGCAACATCATATTCTCTCAAAGCATCATTCAAACTCGTTTTTAAATCGGTTGATGGTTTGCGAGTTCCGATAATCAATGCACACGGAACTTGAAAATCACCGGCAGCAAATTTCTTGGTATAACTTCCAGGAATCACTACCGAACGTGGTGGAACAAAACCTTTCATTTCAATAGGATTTTCGCCTGTAACATCAATAATTTTTGTAGAAGCAGTCAAGCAAACATTGGCACCCAAAACGGCTTCTTTTCCCACGTGAACACCTTCTACAACGATACATCTGGAACCAATAAATGCACCATCTTCAATAATAACGGGTGCGGCTTGTAATGGTTCCAATACTCCACCAATTCCAACGCCACCGCTTAAATGTACATTTTTGCCAATTTGTGCACAACTTCCAACAGTTGCCCATGTGTCAACCATAGTTCCTTCGTCAACGTAAGCACCAATGTTTACATAGCTTGGCATCAAAATCACACCTTTGGAAATATAGGCTCCGTGTCTTGCAACTGCATTGGGAACTACTCTTATTCCTTTTTCGGCATAACCGCGTTTCAATGGAATTTTATCATGGTATTCAAAAATCCCCACTTCAAGAGTTTCCATTTTTTGTATAGGGAAATAAAGGACAACTGCTTTTTTCACCCATTCGTTTACTTGCCAAGCGTCACCTTTTGGTTCAGCAACACGCAAAGTTCCTGCATCAAGTAAATCAATTACAGTTCTGATAGCATCAGTTGTAGTTTTTTCTTGTAACAATGCTCGGTTTTCCCAAGCTTGTTCTATAATAGTTTGTAAGGTATTCATTTTAGATAGATTTTTGGCAAAGATAACTTTTTCGTTTATTTTTCATTCTAGTAGCACGATAAAAGTAAATAAAAATGAAAGCTATTTTGATTGTATCGGAAATGATAGCTGTTTCCAATTCATTCTTTTTAAACTGCAATAAATAAAATTTTGTTTAGTATCAAAAGGAGTGGTATGGTCTTCAGTGAAACATTCAATTACTTGAAAATTATTTTGAAATAATTTAGTTAAGGCTACTTGAGAGTATTGTTTGATTTCTAAACCACTGCATTTTTGAGGTCCATTTTCGGAAAATGTTCCAACAATTAGATATTGCGAAACGGATTTTTCAACTATTTTTATGTATTTATTAATATCCTCTTCGGTAGTTAAAAAATGAAAGGCTGCTCTATCGTGCCAAATATCGTACTGCGTTGTTGGTTCAAAATGGGTTATGTTAGAAACAATCCAATTGACTTTTTTAGCATTTTCACCCAGTCGGAGTTGCGCTTTTTCAATAGCTTTTTCAGAAATATCTAAAACAGTTATGTTTTCATATCCTTCTTCGAGTAAAAAATCCACCAAATTACTGTCTCCACCACCAATATCGATGATTTTTGCTTTTTTGTCTAATGCAAAGGAATGAATGAAATTCAGTGAAGTTTTGGGTGTTTCTTGTGTCCAACTAACTTGTTTTGGACTTTTGGTTTCATATACGGTTTCCCAATGTTTTTTTATTAAATTTTCCATTTCTTATTTATTTTGCAAGTTGTATTTTGTTTAGAAGGTAAGTACAATTTATTCACTATAAATGTACGAAATAAAATCAATTTTAGTTTTGGATATCTAAATTGCCTCATTAAATTGGATTGCGTGAAGGATGGAAGTGGAAATCCTTTGTGGAACAAAGATTGTAACGTACAGCCTGACCCGAAGTTTTTACGGAGGGTCACGCCATAAAAAAATCCACTGAAGTATTCACCACAGCGGATTTTTAACAAATTTAAAAAAAAATTAAACGATGGAGAGTGCCATCATGCACGATTTCATGTTTTGGTAGGTTCTTTCGATGTCGTTGTCGAGTCCAATAGAAAAGCGAATTAGTCCATCGGTTAAACCCATTTCTTTTTGTTCGTCCAACGGAATCTCACTGGATGTTGATGTTCCCGGCGCACTGAATAAGGTCTTATAGAATCCTAAACTCACGGCCAAATACCCTAGATTTTTACTTTGCATCAATTCCATTAACGCGTTGGCTTGGTCTAAAGTACCCACGTCCAAAGTCATCATTCCTCCAAAACCATATTCTGGATTGATCATATTCTTATATATTTCGTGGCTTGGATGGCTTTTTAATCCTGGATAAACGGTTTTAATTCCGTCTTTCTCGAATCGTTCTGCCAAATAAAGCGCATTATGACTGTGTTGTTTGATTCGGATGTGCAAGGTGCGAAGATTTTTCATGACACTCGCCGAGCGCAAACTGTCCATTGTTGGTCCTAAAAGCATACTTGCTCCGTTGTTTACATTTTTCAAACTATCGATAAATTCTCGAGAGGCACAAGTTACTCCTCCCACAGTATCACTGCTTCCGTTAATGTATTTCGTTAAACTGTGAATGACAATATCAGCGCCTAAAAGAATTGGTGAAACTGATAAAGGCGAAAATGTATTGTCAACCACTAACTTCAGATTATATTTTTTAGCAAGTTTCGCCAAACTGGCAATATCGGCAACTTCTAAAAGTGGATTACTAACAGTTTCACAATATAAAACTTTGGTATCTGGTGTAATTGCTGCTTCAACAACGTCTAATTTTGTGATGTCAACAAAGCTAGTTTTGATTCCAAATCTTGGTGTAAAATTCTTCAAAAACGCATACGTTCCGCCGTAAACTGTTCTACTTGAAACAATGTGGTCGCCCTGTCCGCACAACTGTAAAAGGGTAGGAGTGATGGCTCCCATTCCCGATGCTGAAACATTGGCCGCTTCCGTTCCTTCCATTGCTGCCATTGCTTTGTCGAGGTATAAATTACTCGGCGATGAATGTCGAGAATACAAATAACAACCTTCGGCATTGCCTTCAAAAGTATCGAACATGGTTTTTGCTGATAGAAAAGTATAGGTCGAACTATCAGAAATAGATGGATTTACGCCTCCAAATTCTCCAAAATATTGCAAGTCCTGAATGTTGTCTGCGGGATTAAAATTTTCCATAAGTATATTGTTTATTATTGAAGTTTATATAAATATTAATACAGTCAAAATAACAAAATAGCAGATTTATATACAATAGTATTAATTATATTTAGATTATATAATTGATAAATTTATGATTTATAGTTTAATTTTCTATTTTTACAATTAAATGTTTGCGTTTTTAGATTTTCTTAAACCATTTCAATTTTCTAAATAATATTGATTATTAATAACCATGGATTCATTAGATAAAAAATTACTACAATTGCTTCAAACCGATAGCAAGAAAACCACAAAAGAACTTTCGTTAAAACTCAATTTATCAGTAACTGCAGTCTATGAACGCATTAAGAAATTGGAGCGCGAAGGCATAATAGACAAATATGTGGTATTGGTAAATCGTTCCAAAGTCGATAAAGGATTTGTTGTTTTTTGTCATCTAAAACTCATTCAGCACACCCGAGAATTTTTGACTAAGTTTGAAAGTGAAGTGGTTAAACTCACAGAAATACTAGAATGTCATCACGTGAGCGGCGATTATGACTATATTTTGAAAATTGCCGTAAAAGATATGGAAGCCTATCGAGAATTTTTAGTGTCTAAATTAACTACTCTTGAACACATCGGAAGCACGCACAGTACATTTATGATTAGCGAAGTAAAAAATACTACTTTAATTGAAGTTTAAATTTAGGAATGAAAAAGTGTAAGAATAGGTTTTATATTTCTTAATTTTGTGCAACATTTATAAAAACACATTAAAAATATACATATTATGAATTCATTTGACGTAGTAATCATCGGTTCAGGACCTGGAGGATATGTAGCAGCAATTCGTTGCGCTCAACTAGGAATGAAAACTGCCATTATCGAAAAATATTCCACACTTGGAGGAACCTGTCTAAATGTGGGTTGTATTCCATCGAAAGCTTTATTAGCATCTTCACATCATTACAGTGAAATAGCTCATTTTGCAGATCACGGAATTGAGGTTTCAGGGGAAGTAAAAGTGAATTTAGAGAAAATGATTGCTCGTAAACAAGCAGTTGTTGATCAAACTTCTGGGGGTGTGAAATTCTTAATGGATAAAAATAAAATTACTGTTTTAGAAGGATTGGGTTCTTTTGTAGATGCTACTCATGTTGCAGTTGCAAAAGCTGATGGAACCACAGAAACTTTGGAAGCGAAAAATATCATAATCGCAACAGGTTCTAAACCGTCTTCTTTGCCGTTTATTACAATTGATAAAGAAAGAATCATTACTTCTACAGAAGCGTTGAAATTGAAAGAAGTACCGAAACACCTTGTTATTATTGGTGGCGGAGTAATTGGAATTGAATTAGGACAAGTCTATTTACGTTTAGGAGCGCAAGTTTCGGTAGTAGAATTTATGGACAGAATTATTCCAGGAATGGACGGTTCATTGTCTAAAGAATTGACGAAAGTTTTAAAGAAACAAGGAATGAAATTTTATGTTTCTCACAAAGTGAAATCGGTGGAACGTTCGGGTGACGTGGTTACCGTTCAAGCTGAAAATGCAAAAGGGGAAACCATTACTTTAGAAGGAGATTATTCGCTGGTTTCTGTGGGGCGTCGTCCTTTTACAGCAGGATTAAATGCAGATAAAGCAGGAGTTAAAATATCTGATAGAGGTCAAGTGGAAGTAAACGACCATTTGCAAACTTCAGTACCAAATATATATGCAATTGGAGATGTTGTTCGTGGAGCAATGTTAGCACACAAAGCGGAAGAAGAAGGAGCTATGGTTGCAGAAATTTTGGCGGGACAAAAACCACATATCGATTATAATTTGATTCCTGGTGTGGTTTATACTTGGCCAGAAGTGGCTGCGGTTGGACAAACAGAAGAACAGTTAAAAGCTTCGGGAGTTGATTTTAAAGCGGGTAGTTTTCCTTTCAAAGCATTAGGAAGAGCTAGAGCTGGTGGTGACTTGGACGGATTTGTAAAAATACTTGCAGATGCTAAAACAGATGAAGTCTTAGGAGTTCACATGATTGGAGCACGTTGTGCCGATTTGATTGCAGAAGCAGTAACAGCAATGGAATTTAAAGCATCTGCAGAAGATATTTCTAGAATGAGTCACGCACATCCAACATTTGCAGAAGCTATAAAAGAAGCGGCTTTGGCAGCAACTGATAACAGAGCTTTGCACGTTTAAAGAAATTAATTATTTAGATAAAGAAACCTGTTCATTTGAGCGGGTTTTCTTGTTTTTTATCGGTTTCTATTTTTTAATCTAAAACTCATTCTCTATTGATTTCGAAGAAACTAAAAATAGAACCGCCATAACTCTTTTTAAATGAAAAATGAAGCATGTGATCGAGCTTGGTGTATTTTGAATGTTCAATAACCATCATGCCATCTTCTCGAAGTAATTCTTGTTTGAATACTAACGTTACTATATTTTCAAAAGTTTTTTGGTCCAAAGCATAGGGAGGATCAGCAAAAATAATATCGTAGGAATTCGTGTTTTTCTCTAAAAATTTGAAAACGTCACTTCGCATAGCAGCAATATTGAAATCGTATTCTTCGGCAATTTGCTTGATAAATTTTACACAGCCAAAATCGGCGTCAACAGAGGTGATGTTGTCACTTCCACGAGAAGCAAATTCGAAACTGATATTGCCAGTTCCAGAAAATAAATCTAAAATTTTTAAGCCTTCAAAATCAAAATGATTATTCAAAACATTAAACAATGCCTCTTTACTCATGTCGGTTGTTGGGCGTACGGGTAGGTTTTTTGGTGGAAAAATACGTCTTCCTTTAAATTTTCCTGAAATTATTCTCACGATTGGAATAGTGTAAAATGCTTTAGATTTTGAGCAGTTGAAAAATCATTGTGTTTTTGTAATTCGGAAACATCCAACAATGAAATGTTTCTTACATATTTATATGCGATTTGGTATAATTCAGATTCTTCAGAAATTTCGCCTAAAAGGAAAACTTTAAAATGCTCTGGATTTAGATTTAATTGTTCAGTAGTAAACAAAAAATAGTATATAAAGTCTTCTTTGGTTACAAAATCAAAAGAATTAAAAAGTAATAGTTTCTGATTTTGAACAATTATAATTTCAAATTTATTGGCTGAGAAATGAACAAAAACTTGTTTTTCGTCAACGTTTTTTGAAAGTTCTAATAGTTTAGAAACCAAAATGCTATTAGTATGTTTGTAATTGAAAGTAACAAACTGATCTAGTAAATAATTATTGATGTTTACAAATGGGATATAAACATGGTTCATTTCGTAACTTGAAAGTGCATCAAAAGCAAAGAAATCAGTTTCAAAAACCTTTGTATTGTATTGCAAATAACTTCCCAAAAAATCTTCATCAAAAAGAGCTTTTGGAACAAATGTATCTAAATTGCTATCGTGTAGAACAATCACTTCATCATAAGAATCTTTTAATTCTGAGTTATCCGTAAACGCTTTCCAATAATGATCTTCTACTTTATTTGCTTTGGGATATTCAGAAAAATTAATTTCTTTTATCGATAAAACGACTTGATTTAAAGTGTCAATAACACAAAAAGCAAACCCATTCAAAGTAACTTGAAGTGTTAGTTTTTTATATTTTTTATCCGTTATGTTTGCGTTTACCGACATAAATAGTTGATGATTGTCGCAAACTTACAATTTTTTTAAATGACTATAATTTTTAGAGGGAATAAAATTGAGTTTATGTTGGATAAAGTAGGATAAACAATAAATTTATTTATAGAATTTGATTCAAAATAAAGTCATCTCCAAAAAACTTTGCGTACTTTGCGGTGAAATATCCATTTATGAATTCTAGTCATTTTTACTCCCTTTTGCGAAGACAATTTCCGTTTACTCCCACGAATAAACAGGATATTTTTTTTCAGCAAATAGCTGAATTCATTACAAATGACGATAATAATGAGATATTTGTCTTGAAAGGTTATGCAGGAACTGGAAAAACTACCGTGATTTCTACGATTGTAAATAACCTAGTTGAAATCAATAAAAAATATGTTTTGCTTGCGCCAACAGGTCGTGCGGCAAAAGTTATTGCAAATTATTCTCAGAAACCCGCTTTTACGATTCACAAAAAAATATATTTTCCAAAGAAAGGCTCGGGTGGAGGCGTGAGTTTTACGTTGCAACAAAACAAACACAAAAATACCTTTTTTATAGTTGATGAAGCCTCGATGATTTCGGATACCAATTCCGAAAGTAAAATGTATGAAAACGGCTCGTTATTAGATGATTTGATTTCGTATATTTATTCAGGAACTAATTGCAAGATGATATTATTAGGCGATACCGCTCAGTTGCCACCGGTAAATTTAGACATTTCACCCGCTTTAAATACCGATACCTTGGGAATGCATTACAACAAAGAAATCAAACACATTGAGTTGGATGAGGTAATGCGACAAGAAGAAAATTCGGGGATTTTATTCAATGCTACCGAACTTCGAGAAGTTTTGAAAGATACTTTTTTTGACAGTTACAAATTCCAATTACGAGGGTTTAAAGATATAGTTCGCCTCACCGATGGCTACGATATTCAAGATGCAATTAATTCGGCATATAGCAATTATAGTATTGAAGATACTGCCTTTATTGTACGTTCTAATAAACGAGCGAATCAATATAATGAGCAAATTCGCACCAAAATATTAGACAAGGAAAGTGAGTTGTCCACTGGTGATTTTTTGATGGTCGTAAAAAACAATTATTTCTGGCTTAAAGATTCCGATGAGGCTGGTTTTATTGCCAATGGTGATATTATCGAAGTCTTAGAAATTTTTAGTATTCAAGAATTATACGGATTTAAATTTGCGAAAGTCAAAATCAGAATGGTTGATTATCCCAATCAAATTCCATTGGAAACTGTTTTATTGATGGACACAATTACCAGTGAATCGCCATCGTTAACGTATGAAGAATCCAACAGATTGTACCAAGAAGTGATGAAAGATTATGAAGGGGAAACCAAGTATAAAATGTTTCAAAAGGTCAAAGAAAACGAATATTTCAACGCCTTGCAAGTCAAGTTTTCGTATGCCATAACGTGTCATAAATCCCAAGGAGGTCAATGGAATACCGTATTTATTGAACAACCGTATTTGCCAAACGGCATTGATAGAGATTATATTCGATGGTTGTACACGGCTATTACAAGAGCCAAAGACAAGCTGTATTTGATAGGTTTCAAAGATGAAAGTTTCGAAGAATAGTTAGAATTATAAAATCATTTGTAAGTTTGTATTTCAAAAGTTGAAAATGAAAATAATAGCAGTTATTCCAGCCCGTTACGCATCGACACGATTTCACGCTAAATTAATGCAAGATTTGGGCGGTAAAACGGTCATTTCTAGAACGTATGAAGCGGCGGTTAATACCAATTTATTTGACGATGTTTTTGTGGTCACCGATTCTGATTTGATATTCAACGAAATTGTTTCTCATGGTGGAAAAGCCATTATGAGCATCAAAGAACATGAATCTGGAAGCGATAGAATTGCCGAAGCTGTGGAGCATTTGGATGTTGATGTTGTTGTAAATGTTCAAGGTGACGAACCTTTTATCAATAAAGAACCTTTAGAAAAACTGCTGTATATTTTCAGAAATGATACCAAAAACAAAGTTGATTTGGCTTCGCTAATGCGAGAAATTACCGATATCGAAGAAATTAATAATCCTAATAATGTGAAAGTTGTTATTGACCAAAACGACTTTGCATTGTATTTTTCCCGTTCTGTAATTCCTTATCCAAGAGAAGTGAATGTTGGCGTGCGCTATATGCAACACATTGGGATTTATGCTTTTAGAAAACAAGCATTATTGGATTTTTATAATTTGCCAATGAAATCATTAGAAGCTTCCGAGAAATTAGAACAATTACGGTACCTAGAATTTGGAAAACGCATTAAAATGGTTGAAACGACTCATATTGGAATAGGAATTGACACCTTTGAAGATTTAGAAAAAGCAAGAAAACTAATTTAATTTTCTTTAGTTCCGTGGTCAAAATATCCTTTTCCTTTTATCTTTGTAGAGAAAAAGTTTAGGAACAAAACCACAAAAAATAAAAATAATAAGGCTTGCGTGCTTACTAAAAGCTTACCATAGGCTGTTGTTGGAAAATAATCCCCGTAACCAATAGACGACGAAGTGATAATACTAAAATAAATGGCATCAAACCAGTGATAAAAAGGTTTATTTAGATAATTTCCACACGTATAAAGGACTGCATAAGCAAATACAATTTCCAAATAATTGAAGAACAATAATAACATTGACCTTCTGTAAGAGCGTGGTTTTGAAAAAGTATCTGATGCAAAAATTAAGGTTGGAATGTATAAAATGGTTTCCAACAAGACATAAACCATTCCGTAAATCACAAAATTATTGACTTGCCAATGATTGATTAAAATCAAAATTGGAAACATAACTTTTAATAAAACATAGCAATCTAAAGATAAATCAACATATTGAGGTCCTTTTTTATTGGCTAAAAACTTAATGTAAATACCGGGAAACAATAACTGTGAAGACGAAAGTAAGAGTCGAATTATCTTTTCAATTCCATTGTCGTCTTGGTGGTCATTGTTCCAAATCGCTTTGATGTTTAGAATACTTTTTTGGATGGGATTTTGAGACGCGGTTTCAAATTTAGTTCCATTTCCGATTAGCAGTTTCTTTAAGATTCGTTTCATATTTAATGGAATAAATTTCTTATAAATTTACGATTTATTTTTAAGTTTTTGGGTTTTTTAAAAGTTGTAATTTTCATAAATAATATTTTCATTCTTGAGATTGCGCGAGGGATGGCAACGAAAAGCCCATAGCAAAGTGAAGCAAAAGCGGAACTTTGTGAGGACTTGCAGAGAACAGCCCGACAGAGTTTGAAAAGATTACTTCGTTTCCACTATTGTTGTAAACTCTGACGCGCCCAAATAAAAAACCTGCAATTTTCATTACAGGTTTTGGTATTTAACGATATGAAAAGGCTGCTATTTCAAGCTTCCAACCATTTCTTCTGGTTTTACCCAAGCATCAAAATCTTCGGCGGTAACATAACCCAAACGAACGGATTCTTCTTTCAAAGTAGTTCCGTTTTTATGAGCAGTTTGTGCAATTTCAGCGGCTTTATAATACCCAATTTTAGTATTTAGGGCCGTAACCAACATCAATGAGTTGTTAACCAATTCTTCAATTCTTTTGTAATTTGGTTCTATTCCTTGCGCACAATGTTCGTCAAAAGACAGACATGCATCACCCAATAATCGAGCAGATTGCAAGAAATTTGCTGCCATCAAAGGTTTGAAAACATTTAATTCATAATGTCCTTGCATGCCTCCAATTGATATCGCAACATCGTTACCCATCACTTGCGCACAAACCATTGTTAAGGCTTCACATTGCGTTGGATTTACTTTTCCGGGCATGATAGAAGAACCTGGTTCGTTTTCAGGAATTAGGATTTCTCCAATACCAGAGCGAGGTCCCGAAGCCAACATTCGCACATCATTGGCAATTTTATTCAATGAAACCGCCACTTGTTTCAAAGCACCGTGCGTTTCTACAATGGCATCGTGAGCAGCCAAAGCTTCAAATTTATTTTCTGCCGTTACAAAAGGATGACCCGTGAATTTTGCGATATATTCGGCAACTTTCACATCATAACCCTCAGGCGTATTCAATCCCGTTCCTACAGCAGTTCCGCCTAAAGCCACTTCTGATAAATGTGCTAATGTGTTTTTAATCGCTTTTAAACCATAATTCAATTGTGCCACATAACCAGAAATTTCTTGTCCTAAAGTTAGTGGTGTAGCATCCATTAAGTGTGTACGACCAATTTTTACGACGGTATTATAGGCAACTGCTTTCGCGTGAAGTGTGTCTCGCAATTTTTCAATTCCAGGAATCGTTACTTCAACTACCGCTTTGTAAGCCGCAATGTGCATTCCAGTAGGGTAGGTGTCATTAGAAGATTGCGACTTGTTGACATCGTCATTGGCTTTGATGAATTGTTCGCCTTCGCCAATTTTGAAACCTTTTAAAACCTGCGCACGGTTGGCAACTACTTCATTCACATTCATATTGCTTTGCGTTCCAGAACCTGTTTGCCAAATTACCAATGGAAATTCATCGGATAATTTCCCTGCTAATATTTCATCGCAAACGGTTGCAATTGCATCTCTTTTTTCTGTTGGAAGCACACCCAAATCACAATTAGCGAAGGCTGCGGCTTTCTTTAAATAGGCAAATCCTTCGATAATTTCTTTTGGCATTGATGCCGAAGGACCAATTTTGAAATTGTTTCGGGAACGTTCTGTTTGTGCGCCCCAATATTTATCTGCAGGAACTTGCACTTCACCCATGGTGTCTTTTTCGATTCTGAATTCCATTTTATTGTGTGTTTGTTATTTGTTTTAGTGCTTCATTTTAGTTCTAGCCCTGATTTAACAAGAAATAGCCCCTAAAATTAGGATACAAAATTACGTATAAAAAACTATTTTATAAAAATTGATTGGGATTAATTGGTAGAAAAAAATAATAAACTTACATTTGTGATCATATTCAATAATTACGATAATCATGTTTGACTTTTCACAGTATTTAGGATTTTTACTTTTCTTAACCATCCTTACAATGGGATTTTGGTTGATGTTTTTCTTAATCGGTTTCGTTCAATATTGGATTGGCGGGGCTTTGTGGGAAATGTATAAAGAGAGAAAAGCAAAAAAGCAACAATCAGTTTAATCTGATTCCTTTTTAACTAATAAAAGCTGTCCAAAATGTACTTTTTGGACAGCTTTTATTGTTTATATTTTTTGGTGTTAATTTTATTTTATTGGCATTCTCATTAAAATAATATAGATTGCATACAAAAAAAGTGCCTCCGTTTCTGGAAGCACTTTGTTGAACTAATAATTTAGTTATATTAAGAATGCTGATTTATCCTTGGAAATCATCACCATTATCACCACCACTTTTTTGCGGTTTAGTTCTCTCTTCTTTTTTCTTATTGAAACGGTAAGTAAACGATAACGTAATTTGCCTCATCCTCCATTGCATTTCTGTGTAGGAATTTAGCAGGTTTGGAATGTTGGTATCGTACATTCTTTTTCTTGAATTAAAAACGTCTTGAACATTCAATGCGATGGTTGCTTTGTCTTTGAACACATCTTTACTAAAGCCTAAATTGGCGCCCACCATGCCTAAAACTCTTCCTTGAGCGTTGACTTCAGGACTGTTATAGGTTACGTTTGTTTGCCAATCAATTTTATAAGGCAAGGTTACTTTTGATGTTAATCTGGTGAACCAAGATGATGCCGAGTTGTCGAAATTTTGAGTTACTGTAACGTTTTGAGTGTTGGTATAGGAGAAATCGCCTTGTGTTTGGACTTTATAAAAATTGAAATTACTATTTAATTTCCACCATTTATACGGGGAATAATTCAAGGTAAATTCAAATCCGTAACGGTATTCTGTTGCTAAATTGATGGGTGTACTCAAGATTACTGGAGTTCCATTTACAAAATCGCCACTTTCTCGGCGTATAAATTGAAAAGAGTTAGTTGTTTTGTTAACATACATTGAGGTATTGAAAGTCAGTTTTTCCCAACGTTTTAGGTAACCAAAATCAATAGCATCGGTGAAAGCTGGTTTCAAATTTGGATTTCCTCTAAAGATATTAATGTTACTCGCGTAGCTAGAAAACGGGTTTATTTGGCGTCCTCTTGGTCTTGAAATTCTTTTACTATAGCTTAAAGAAACGCTGCTTTCGGCAGAAATTTCATAAGTAAAAAACGCACTTGGAAAGAAATTACTATATTTCTGAGTGTTGAAATCATTGGTTAACAATTCGTTGATTTCTATTTTTGAATCTTCCCAACGTAATCCAAATAAGAAAGAAAATTTATTGATTTTAGTTCCAAATTGGGAATACAAAGCATTTATAGTTTCTCTATAATCTAGAATATTGGTGTATTGATTGTTGGGTGTATAAATCCCACTTGCATCTAAAGATCCCACTTTAAAATCTGTTATCAATTTGCCGAAATCACCTTTGTAGCCAAATTCAAATTGATTGGCTTTTCCAAAAGGAAGAACATAATCAGACTGAATGATGTTGCGTTTTTGATTTTGTTCGTTGCTGGTTTTTTCTGCAATTAAGCTCGTGATTGCCGAAAAATCACTATCCGTGTTTTTAGAAAACGAACCATCTACTGTGAATTTATGTCCGTCGCGTTTGAATTTTTTTGTAAAATTTGTTGTGTATTCTGTATTCACTCCTTCGTTTAACTGATCGCTAAAGCGGTAGTTGGTGTTTGTGTAAACATTGTTTTCATCAAAATTATCATAAGAAATAGTTTCTGGATTACTACCGTTATTTTTTCTAAGATTTACGGCATTAGACCAAGTTGTAGTTTTATCAATATATAAGTCTATTCCAAAATTAGAATTGTACCCTTTGCTCAAACGTTCATTAGATCGAAATTCATTAATATAATTTCGAGTGGAACCATCTGCATTTAAATATTCGGTATTGAATTTAAAATAACCTGGATTGGTTCTATAATTGTATCCTGTAGTTGTGAAAACATTAAATTTTTCAGATTTATAATTTATATTTCCTGAAAGTCCATAATTTTCAGGGTTTCCAGTAGATGCAATGACCGTTCCGTTAAGTCCTTTGTTTTTACCTCTTTTCAGAATAATATTCAAAAGTCCGCCTCCACCTTCGGAATCATAACGAGCAGAAGGATTGGTAACAACCTCAACTTTATCAATGGCATCAGCAGGAATTAAACGTAAAGCTTCAGATATATTAATGGCATTAGAAGGTCTTCCATCTATTAGAATTCGAACATTTGCATTTCCTCTAAGGCTTATAGCTCCGTCAGAATCTACAGAAACCGAAGGGATATTATCCAAAACATCACTTACAGTTCCTCCTTTTACCATTAAATCGGAACCTACATTGTATACTTTTTTGTCCAGTTTGATTTCGACCGTAGTTTTTTCCGAACGAATCACAACTTCATTCAATTGATTGGCATCTTCATCAAGAGCAATTTGCCCTAAATTTGTACTTTCCTTAAAGCTTTGTTGTTTGAGTTCGGTAGCTTTAAATGAAATAAATTCGATTTTTACATCGTAATTTCCTGCATTTATTTCAATGTCAAATTCTCCTTTGGCATTTGTAATACCTCCAAAAATAGCTTTAGGATTTCTATTGTTTATAAAGGTAATCGTCGCATATTCCAATGCTTGCTTGCTAACTTTTTCGATTACAGTTCCCGTAATTTTAACTTTTTTGGCTTCTGGTTTTGTTTGTCCGAAAGTTAGAATTGAGATCGAAAGAGCGATAAAAATAATTGCCGATTTTAAATATTTCATATATTTTATTTCTTTAATAGAAGACTGCAAAAGTAAAACTTGGTTAAGGCTTTACTTCACAAAGGATTGTTAAAATTATTTCTTTACAAAATTTCAGATATTTTTTCAATAGGTCTTGCTATCACTGCTTTGTTGCCATTGATTACGATGGGTCTTTCAATCAGAATTGGATTTGATACCATCATAGTTATGAGTTCGGTTGGTGTAAACGTTTTGTTTTTGAAATTCTCTATCCATAGTTTTTCTTTTTTCCGAATCAATTCGATTGGGTTTATTCCTAACTTTTCTATGATTGCTTCTAATTCTTGATATGTTGGTGGAGTTTCCAAATATTTTATTATTTCAAATTCCATTCCTGAGTTTTCTAATAAAATTAGACATTCTCTTGATTTTGAGCATCTTGAATTATGGTAAATTTGTAACATTATAGATTTGAATTATTTTTTCGCAAAGTAATTGATTTATACTTAAAATAATAGTTAAATTGGCTAACAAATTAAATTCAATTTTATGTTTATAGAACAAGCTTATAAAGGCAATAATACTTGGTGGCGAGTAGTAATTACAGCACTATTGACCACAGGAATATTTATCGGAAATTTCATAATGTATTTCATGATGTCCGACAAACAAATGAAAGCAGCGTATGAAATGATGAAAGACGTACCAAATAATTTGAGTTTGGTAATCAATCTATTGCCGTTTGTTTTCTTATTGGGGATGCTGTTTGTTTTGGTTTATTTTTTAAATGAACGAAATATTTTAACACTAACAACTTCAAGAGAAAAGGTAGATTTCAAAAGAATTGTATTTTCATTTGGATTGATCGTTGCTCTTTCAGTTTTAGGATTTTTAGCATCCTATTATAGTGATAATTCAAATATTATTTGGAATTTTCATCCTGCAAAATTCTTTATTTTACTATTGATTAGCTTGCTTTTATTCCCATTCCAAATAGGATTAGAAGAATATTTGTTTCGGGGTTATTTAATGCAGCAAATCGGAATAGTTGTCAAAAACAGGTGGTTTCCTTTATTATTTACTTCGATTGTTTTCGGGTTATTTCACAGTGCCAATCCTGAAGTTGCAGAAATGGGTTTTGGTGTAATGATTTTTTACATCGGAACAGGACTTTTACTTGGAATTATGACTTTGATGGATGATAGTTTAGAATTGGCTTTAGGATTCCATTTAGGAAATAATCTGATGGCTTCCATTTTGATAACTTCTGATTTTTCAGCGTTGCAAACGGATGCTTTATTCCGTTATTCTGGTGTGGAAAATTCTACAGGGACGCTTAATGAAATGATAATTTCCATTGCAATTACCTATCCAATTATATTATTTATATTGGCAAAAAAATACAAATGGAGCAATTGGAAAGAAAAATTAACGGGCAAAGTAACTCCAATTCAAACAGAACAAATCGCGATTGATGAGTAACCTAAATTACTATAGTGTTCACCCCAATTTCAAATGGAATGGAGTTTCTCTTGATAGAGAAAAGCTACTTCTTGCTGCGCATGATTTAATAATAGAAGGCGACGATTTTGAAAGAATTACGGGCGAATTTCTATTGGAATGGTTCAATAATAAATCTTTTATTACGGTTACAACTTCAGGAACAA
>JBIPNF010000035.1:0-15651 GCA_044373885.1 Flavobacterium sp.
TTATTTTAGACAAATTTTTCAAAGAAATCTCTTTTGGTTCTCTACCTCTCAAACCAGGGATTGAAACAATTTCGTTGTCTTTATTTTCTCCAGGCCAAGCCGATCCAAATTTCACTTTTAGTAATTCCGCTTGCTTTTCGATAATGGAGCAGCCTTCTTTGATGTCGTCTGTAATTACATTTCCTCCGAAAGGAATTACTGCCGTATGACGAATAATACCATCTTTGAAAATCGCTAAGTCTGTCGTTCCACCTCCAATATCAATCAAAGCTACCCCCGCTTCTTTTTCTTCTTGACTCAAAACAGCATCTGCAGAAGCCAATGGTTCCAGGGTTAGTCCCGATAATTCAATGCCTGAACTTTGAATGCATCTTCCTACATTTCTGATAGATGATGCTTGTCCAACAACCACATGAAAACTTGATTCTAATCTTCCGCCACACATTCCAATTGGTTCTTTTATTTCGGATTGCCCATCAATTTTAAATTCTTGTGGCAAAACGTGAATAATTTCTTCTCCTGGAAGCATCGCTAATTTATGAACTTGATTGATTAATAAATCAATGTCTTTATCGCCAATAACTTCTTCTGCGTTACTTCTGCTGATGTAATCACTGTGTTGAATACTACGAATATGTTGTCCCGCAATTCCTACAACTACATCTTTAATTTTATAACCTGAATTGGTTTCTGCTTCTTGAACCGCTTGTTGGATAGATTGAATTGTTTGTGTAATATTATCAACTACGCCTCTTTTCACACCTAAGCTTTTGGATTTTCCAATTCCAAGAATCTCAAGTTTTCCGTATTCATTTTTTCTACCAATCATTGCGACAATTTTTGTAGTCCCAATATCTAAACCAACTGCAATGTTCTCTTTTTCCATAACCAATTATTTTGTGCAAACCACTTGCTTCGTAAACCTCAGATTTATTGTTTTATATTTCACTAACGAACTATCTGCTTCAGCTTTTTGAAAAAATGCTTTATAATTTTTGAATTTAGCATCCACATTCACGCATCCTCCAAAATCAATCTTATAATTATAATTTCTGTTTGACATTATTATCGCCCCAGTGGGCAAAATTTCAATTCCAATTATGTTTTTTTTCAAAAAAGCATCGTCATAAATAAATCGAAATATTGTATTTAAATCCTTGCTATTTTTATCATTTATTGCACCCGAAACTAACGGAACTCTTGCTGTAAAATTTTCAGATAACGGCATTTTATTTCCCTGATAATCAAAATAAAAGGATCCGTATTCATCAAAAACCCTTGCTATTGGCACCTTCTGTTTCACCACCGCTTTTAGCACACCATCTATGGTAACAAAAATCTCTGATTTTTCAATCATATTGTATTTGTTAATGGATTTTTCCAATTTGTTCAAATCTACCTTATCTTTTTGTAGTATTTGCACACTCTTATTATTTTCTATTAACAATTTATTAACCGTTTCGTTAGTAACAAAAAGTTCGTCATTTCCAAGAAAAACTACTACCGATTTTGCGAGTTTTCGCTCTAAATTTCGTTTTGAAGAAAATGAAAAAAGGAAAATAACCGCACCAAACATTAGTAGCAATCTTAGATTTATCCAAATATTTTTCCAATTCAAGTTTTTCATTTTAATTTTTTTATGCTATTCTATTTTGTAATCAAAAATCAATTTATTTTTTTAGCAATGCTTCTTTTATTGGTTGAACCAATTCTCCGATATCTCCTGCTCCAATTGTAACAATTATTTTCGCTTCACTCTTCAATATTGATGGTATTAAATCCAATTTGGAAACCACTTTTTTATGTTCATTTGTCATTTTTTCTAGCAACCAATCGGATGTAATTCCTTCCATTGGTAATTCACGCGCAGGATAAATATCTAATAATAAAACCTCGTCAAAAGCAGAAAGGCTTTTAGCAAAATCAGCTACAAAATCTTTCGTTCTGCTGAATAAATGGGGTTGAAAAATAGCCAACACTTTTTGATTCGGATACAATTCTGAAACTGCTTGATGTACTGCATTTATTTCTGTTGGATGGTGTGCATAATCATCAATATATACTAAATCACCTTCTTTGATTTGATAGGAAAATCTTCTTTTAATTCCTTTGAAGGATTTCAGTGCTTTTTCAATAGCATCATTGGATGTTCCAAACGTTTTTGCCATTGCTAGAGCCATCAATGCGTTCATTAAATTGTGTTTTCCAGGCAATCCAAATTGTAAATTTGTTATGATTTCCGAAGGAGTTTGCACATCAAAAACATAATTACCATTTTCAATTCTAACATTGAAAGCCTTAAAATTCGCGGTTTCATTTACAGCTACCGTAACACCTTCTAAAGGTAAGTCTTTCGTAACAAAAAGTTGGCTTTTATCAGAAACTTTATCAGCAAATTCTACAAACGAAGCTTCAATTGTTGCGCTATCTCCATAAATATCCAAATGATCAGCATCCATAGAAGTTATACAAGCGATATTAGGATGTAAATGCAAAAATGAACGGTCAAATTCGTCGGCTTCAACAACGGTAATCGTTTTTCCAGTTCCAATTAAATTAGAGTTATAATTCTCTACAATTCCACCTAAAAAAGAAGTCACATCGGCACCACTTTCATATAAAATATGTCCTAAAATACTTGATGTTGTTGTTTTTCCATGCGTTCCTGCAACTGCAAAACAAAATGTATCTTTTGTAATAATTCCTAAAACCTCGGCTCTTTTCTTAACATTAAAATCTCTCTCTAGAAAATAATTCCATTCAGAATGTGTAATTGGAACAGCGGGTGTAATAATTACTAATGTATTTTCAATGAAATAATCTGTTGGTATTAAATTTATATTGTCTTCAAAATGAATGTTGATGCCGCTTAATTCTAATTCTTTTGTAAGTTCGGATTCTGTTTTATCATACCCAGATACATTTTTACCGATGGCTTTGAAATAACGCGCCAAAGCACTCATTCCGATTCCTCCGATTCCTATGAAATAGACGTTCTGTATTTGGTTCAAATTCATTTATAAGGTCTTAAAGTTTAAACGTCTTAATGTCAAACGACAAAATGACTATTCTTTATTTTATCAATTTTACAATTTCATCTACAATATCACTTGTAGCACGTATTTTTGCTAATTTTTTTATGCTTTCTGAAAGTTGCTTTTGCAAATTTTCATTGGCAACTAAATCGCTAAAAACAGTATTGAATTTTTTATCCAATTCATTTTCTTTAAGCATCAAGGCACCATTTCCATCTACAATCGCTTTTGCGTTTTTGGTTTGATGGTCTTCGGCAACATTTGGCGACGGAATGAAAATTACAGGTTTTCCCACAATACTCAACTCCGATACCGATGAAGCGCCAGCTCGTGAAATCACGAAATCTGAGGCGGCATAAACCAAATCCATTCGATCAATAAAAGCAAAAACATGAACATTTTTGGAATCATATTTTTTATATTCCTCTAAATAAAACTTGCCACATTGCCAAATGACTTGAATATTTTGGCTGGTGATGTTTTGCATTTCCTTTTCAAGCAATTGATTTATCCTTCTTGCCCCAAGGCTTCCGCCAAGAACTAGAAGCGTTTTTTTGGAAGAATCCAAATTAAAATATTTAATGGCTTCTTCGCGTTTGCTATCAATGTCAATTAAATCTTGGCGAACAGGATTTCCCGTTAAAATCATTTTCTCTTTTGGAAAAAATCGATCCAAATTTTCATAAGCCACACAAATTCTATTGGCTTTTTTACTCAACAATTTATTCGTAATTCCAGGAAATGAATTTTGTTCTTGAATAAGTGTTGGAATATTCAAAGAATTCGCCATTTGCAATAAAGGTCCGGAAGCAAATCCGCCTGTTCCAATAACCACGTCGGGTTTAAATTCTTTTATTATCGCTCTTGATTTCCACAAACTACTGATAAGTTTAATTGGGAATAAAAGATTTTGCAACGTCAATTTTCGTTGTAATCCGGCAATCCAAAGACCTTTAATTGGGTACCCCGCTTGTGGCACTTTTTGCATTTCCATTTTGTCTTGGGCACCTACAAATAAAAATTCAGCATCTGGAAAACGAAATTTTAATTCATTTGCAATAGCAATTGCCGGATAGATATGTCCGCCCGTTCCGCCACCACTTACTATGAATTTAATCCCATCCCGACCTTCCCAAAGGGAAGGAGACGAAACCGAAATACTACTATTTAAATTTGTTTCTTTCATAATCTTTCACAATTCCCCCTTCGGGGGTTAGGGGGCTTATTTCTTTTTCAAAACTGCATCCATCGGATTCTTAGAAGTGTCTTCAATGGAATAATTATTCTCCTCAACTTCTTCTTCAACGTCATTTTCTTTTTCGATTTGTTCGTCAATTAACTTTTGAAGAATCGCATCTCTTTTTTCAGCTTCGCTCTGTTCTAATGCAATTTCTTCGTCTTTTTTGGTAACACTAATAATTATCCCAAGGGAAACACACGTCATCCAAATGGAACTTCCGCCGCTACTTATTAACGGCAATGTTTGTCCAGTTACAGGTAATAATTCTACAGCAACACCCATATTAATAAGCGCCTGGAATATCATTGGAAATCCCAACCCGACTACAAGTAATTTGCCAAAAAGTGTATTGGCTTTATGAGCCGCTACGATAAATCGGAAGAACAGCAACAAGTACAAACCCAGAACAATTAATCCTCCAATTAATCCATATTCTTCAACGATAATTGCAAAAATAAAATCCGAAGAAGATTGCGGCAGCACATTTTTCTGTACACTTTTTCCTGGGCCTAATCCAAAATTACCTCCAGAAGCAATCGCTATTTTTGCGTTTTTAATTTGGTAATCATCTTCGCCGGGCTTGTTTGAAGTATAATTTTCAATTCTGCTTGACCACGTTCCTACTCTATTAAAAAATTTAGAATCTGGAAATGCCTTAGACAATAACACAAAAAATACAAGGCAAACGATCCCGGAACCAACTATTACCGCGATATATTTTATTGGATAATTTCCTACAAAAGTTAACATTATTACCATTGCAAAAATCAATGCTGTTGTAGAAAAATTGGCTGGTAAAATAAAACTTAAAGTAATAAAAACCGGTAGCCAAAGCCCTATGAATGATGATTTGAAGGACATTGGTGTCTCTGATTTTTTAGATAAATATCGAGCTACGAAAATCATCAAAACCACAAATGCAAAAGTTGACGTTTGAAATGTAATTCCAATAAACGGCACTTTAATCCAACGGCTAGCATTTGCACCGGCAATAACAGTTCCTTTAATTAATGTATATATCAATAAAGCCCAAACAACTGGCAATGCGATTTTTGAAATGGCTCTAAAATAGTGATACGGAATTTTGTGAACGGCATAAATTATTAAGAAACCCATAAAAACATGAGCGAGATGGGTTAATAAATAACTAATTGTATTTCCCGTTCCTTTATTTAAATAAGCCAAATTACTACTAGCACTAAAAACAGGCATAAACGAAAACAGCGCTAATAAAGCCACGAATGTCCATATTACTTTGTCTCCTTTTAAATTATTTATTAGTTCTTTCATTTTTTAAGCCTTATGCTTAAAGCCTTAAGCTTTATGCGTTATTACAAATTCTGCACTGCGTTTTTAAATTGTCTTCCTCTGTCTTCGTAGTTTTCGAATAAATCGAAACTCGCACAAGCTGGTGATAACAAAACGGTATCGCCTTTTTCTGCTAATCGTTGCGCCATCGTCACAGCATCTTGCATACTTGTAACTTCAATCATCATATCAACAATGTTTCCAAAAGCATCAATTATTTTCTTGTTATCAACACCAAGGCAAATAATTGCTTTCACTTTTTCGTGAACTAAAGACATTAATTCTGAATAATCATTTCCTTTATCAACACCACCAACAATCCAAACTGTAGGCGAATTCATGCTGTCTAATGCAAAGAAAGCGGCGTTCACATTGGTTGCTTTTGAATCATTAATGTATTGTACATTTTGGATTTTCAAAACTTTCTCCAAACGATGTTCTACACCCTGAAAATTTGACAAACTCTCCCGAATGGTTTGCTTGCGAATTTGTAGTAATTTAGCTACCGAAGTTGCCGCCATTGCGTTTTTCAAATTGTGCTTACCTTCCAATGCAATGTATTGTGTTTCCATTACAAATTCTTCCTCGTTGATGTTGATTTCCATATTTTTATCTTTTATATAGGCTCCTTTTTCAAATGTTTTTGTCAATGAAAATGGAATTAATTGTGCTTTTGTTTTATTGTTTTTAAACCATTCTGAAATTGCTTCGTCATCTGCATCATAGATTAAAAAATTGTTTTCTGTTTGGTTCATTGTGATTCTAAATTTTGATGCGATATAATTTTCATATTTATATTCGTATCGGTCTAAATGATCTGGGCTTATATTGGTAATAATTGCAATATCTGGTTTGTAATTTATAATTCCATCCAATTGGAAACTGCTTAACTCCAAAACATAATAATCGTATTTATCTTCGGCAACTTGCCACGCAAAACTCTTTCCAATATTTCCTCCAAGTCCAACATTTATTCCTGCCGATTTTAGTAAATGATACGTCAACATAGTTGTGGTTGTTTTACCATTGCTACCCGTAATTCCAATTGTTTTTGCTTTTGTAAATGGCGCTGCAAATTCAATTTCGGAAATCACCGGGATTTTATTCTCGATTAGCATTTTGACAATCGGCGATTTATCTGGAATTCCTGGGCTTTTCATCACCACATCTGCATTCAGAATTTTCTTTTCCGTATGCTTTTCTTCTTCCCATTTAATTCCATTAATACTAAGAACTTCCTTATAATTTTCTTTTATTTTTCCAAAATCCGACACAAAAACATCGTATCCTTTTTTCTTTCCAAGGATTGCGGTTCCAATGCCACTTTCGCCTCCACCTAATATGACTAATCGCATTCTATCTTAATTTCAGTGTTACAATCGACAGAATTGCTAATAAAATTCCAACAATCCAAAACCGTGTTACTATCTTACTTTCGTGGTATCCTTTTTTCTGATAATGATGGTGCAATGGTGACATTAGAAAGATTCTACGTCCTTCACCAAATCGTTTTTTAGTATATTTGAAATAGGCAACTTGCAACACTACAGAGAAATTCTCAGCTAAGAAAATTCCGCATACTAACGGAATCAACATTTCTTTACGAACTGAAATTGCCAAAACAGCGATAATTCCACCAATTGTCAAACTTCCTGTATCACCCATAAATACAGATGCTGGATAGGAATTATACCAAAGAAACCCTATTAGAGCTCCAATAAAAGCTGCAATAAAAACCGTCATTTCCCCTGAATCAGGAATATACATTATGTTCAAATAATTTGAAAAAATAATATTTCCAGAAACGAAAGTGAAAATTGCTAGAGCAAGAACAGAAATTGCCGATGTTCCTGCTGCTAAACCATCTATTCCATCCGTTAAATTGGCACCATTTGAAACCGCAGTTATAATGAAAATTACAAATGGAATGAATATCAACCACGACCATTTTTCATAACCTTCTCCTGTCCATGCTAATAATTCTGCATAATCAAACTCGTTATTTTTAAAAAAAGGAATTGTTGTTGCTGTCGATTTTTCTTCAATTTGGGCTTGGTGAATTACATTTTCTGTTTGAGTAATTGAAACTTTATCTTTTACATCTTTTCGCACCGTTACCCCAGGATGCAAATACAAAACTGAACCAACTATTAATCCCAATCCAACTTGTCCAATTACCTTGAAAATTCCTTTTAATCCCTCTTTGTCTCTTTTGAAAATTTTAATATAATCATCAATAAAACCGATAGTTCCCATCCAAAGTGTGGTTACAATCAATAAAATTATATAGATATTATTAAGTTTAGTAAACAATAAAACGGGAATTAAAGTGGCGATAATAATAATCAATCCCCCCATTGTTGGCGTTCCTGCTTTTTGGGTTTGACCTTCAAGACCTAATTCGCGCACCGTTTCTCCAACTTGCTGATTTCTCAAAAAATTGATGATTCTTTTTCCGAAAATCGTAGAAATCAACAAAGACAAAATCAATGCCAATGCCGATCTAAATGTGATATATTGAAATACTCCTGTTCCTGGAACGTTTAACACTTTATGTAGGTATTCAAAAAAATAATACAGCATAATTTTGGGTTTATTTGTTCAATTGATCTAACATTTCTTTTACAGTTTTCATATCATCAAAATCGTGGCGAATCCCATTAATTTCTTGATATGTCTCGTGTCCTTTTCCAGCAATTAGAATAATATCATTGGCTTGAGCCAACTGACAAGCTAGTTTAATTGCTTGCTTTCTATCTGAAATGGAAACTGTTTTTTTAAAATTCTGTGGTGCAATACCTAGTTCCATTTCTGAAATTATCGTTTCGGGATTTTCCGTTCTTGGATTGTCAGAAGTAATAATTATTTTATCGCTTAATGTCGATGCGATGTCTGCCATTATTGGGCGTTTCGTTTTGTCTCTATCGCCACCACATCCTACAACCGTAATTAATTGTTCGTTTTTGGTTCTTATGTCATTTATCGTTTTCAACACATTCTCTAAAGCATCAGGCGTATGTGCATAGTCAACAATTGCGGTAATATTTCCTTTTGAAACTATGAATTGGAAACGTCCAGAAACACTTTCTAACTCCGATAATAATCGCAAAACTTCTAATGATTCTAATCCTAATTCAACAGCAGTACCATAAATTGCTAATAAATTATAAGCATTAAATGTTCCTATCAACCGAACCCAAACTTCATTATCATTGATTTTTAATAACAAACCCGACAATTGATTTTCTAAAATTTGTGCTTTGTAATCAGAATAGGTTTTTAAGGCGTAAGTCAATTTTCTCGCTGCAGTATTTTGCAACATAACAGAACCGTTTTTATCATCAATATTTGACAATGCAAAAGCTGATTTAGGTAAATTATCGAAAAAAGATTTTTTTACATCTCTATATTCTGAAAATGTTGGATGGTAGTCCAAATGATCATGAGATAAATTGGTGAAAACGCCTCCAGCAAATTGTAATCCTTCGGTTCTTTTTTGATGAATTCCATGAGAACTTACTTCCATAAAACAATAGTCAACACTTTCGTCAACCATCTGTTTTAGATATTGATTTATCTTAATTGAATCAGGCGTGGTGTGCGTTGCGTTGTATTCTTTGGTTCCAACTAATATTTTCACTGTGGAAAGCAATCCAACTTTATATCCCGCTTTTTGAAACAATTGATACAATAAAGAAGCTACCGTAGTTTTTCCGTTTGTTCCAGTAATTCCAACTAGTTTTAGTTTTTGGGATGGATTTCCAAAATAATTTGCCGCCATAAAAGCCATCGCTTTGTTCGTGTCATTAACTTGGATATAGTTAATTCTTGAAACAATTATTTCTGGAAATGTATCGCAAATAATTGCAACAGCTCCCTTATTAATAGCAGTTTCAATAAAATCGTGGCCGTCAGAAATTGTTCCGCGAATGGCAATGAAAACATCGTTCTCAGAAATTTTTCTGGAATCAAATTCCATTTTTGCAATAGCAACATCCGTCGAACCATTTACTGCTTCAATTGCTACTTTCCAAAGTATTTCTTTTAGATTTATCACGATAACTCTAATATTATAGTTGCTTGACTTGTGATTGCTACTCCCGGATTAATGGATTGCTTTTTGACTTTACCAACACCAATTATTTTAACTTTTACCTTAAGATTTTCTAATAAAGCAACTGCGTCCATTCCTGACATTCCTTTTAAATTTGGAATTACATTCTTTTTTTCTTGCGATTTCGCATAATAATCCGAGTAATTTCTTTCTTGTGTAGGATTCTTTTTATCTAAATTTTTAACTTCGTTTTTTGTAGGAGAATCTGTAAAAATCTTTTGCGCTATTCTTTTAAAAACAGGTCCTGCAACATCTGCTCCATAATAAGTATTATTCGAAGTATCGGGATCGTGAACTACAACAATACAAGAATATTTAGGCACATCCGCAGGAAAATAACCTACAAATGATGAAATATAATGTTTGTCTGCACCGCCGTTAGTACCATAATTTGCTTGCGCCGTTCCCGTTTTTCCAGCCATCGAAAAATCCTTAGAATATAATTTTGAAGCCGTTCCTCTTTTAACAACATTTTCCAAAACAGCTTTCAATTTTAGAACCGTTTCTTGTGAACAAATTTTAGGATTGATGACTTTTTTATTGAACTTTACCACCGTTCTATTCCATTCTTTTATCTCAGAAACGAATTGAGGTTTTACCATTTCGCCATTATTGGCAACAGCATTATAATACGTTAACGTTTGTAAAGGTGTGATAGAAACTCCGTAACCAAACGCCATCCATGGAAGTGAAATATTTGACCACGTTTTATCAGATGGCTGAGGAATATATGGTTTCCCTTCACCTTGAATTGGCAATCCCAAACGAGAATTCAAACCATACGCATTCAAATGATTTACGAACTGTGAAGGATTATTTTTATAATTATTGTAAACCGCCTGAACCATTACGGTATTAGATGATTTTTCAAAACCTTTTGCCAATGAAATAATTCCGTGACCTCCTTCGTGAGAATCTACAACTTTCTTTCCAAAATAGGTTATCACTCCGCCATTCGTATTATAAACAGCACTTGTATCTACTTTTTTATCTTCTAAAAGTGTCATTAAATCAGCTAATTTATACGTTGAACCAGGTTCGTGAGATTCAGTAATTGCATAGTTTGTAGTTTCACTATATGTTCCATCGGCAGATTTTCCTAGATTTGAAACTGCTTTAATATAACCTGTTTTAGTTTCCATAACCACCACACAACCATGATCGGCTTTGTATTTTTCAAGTTGTTCCAGCAAGGCATGGTGTGCAATATCTTGAATATAAACATCAATCGTAGAAATCACATCGTAGCCATCTTGGGGCTCAACTTCATTTACGTCACGGATAGGTTTCCACTGCCCTTTTGCAATTCTTTGTTTCAGAACTTTTCCGTCTTTTCCGTTTAAATATTTTCTAAATGCCCATTCAATTCCTTTTCCATCCGGAAATCCATCAGGCGTAACACGCTCATAACCAATAGTTCTTTGAGCTATTTCTCCAATTGGATGTTTCCGAATTGTTTTTTGATCAATAATAATTCCTCCTTTATAAATTCCTAATTTGAATAAAGGAAAACTCTTAATTCGCATATATTCGGTGTAACTCAAATCTCTAGCTAATAAGAAAAATCTGTTTTTGTTAGTTCTTGCAGACGTTAATTCCAGTTGAAAAAAACTACTTGGTTTATTAAATAAAACAGCTAACGAATCGGATAAAGGTTTAATGTTTTTATGAAAATCCTTAGCATCTGGTGCCAATGCATCAAACCGAATAGTATAATTTGGAATAGATGTTGCCAATAAACTTCCATCCGAAGAATAAATATTTCCTTTATTGGCAGGAATAACAAAATTTCTTATCGAACGTTCTTTGGCTAATTTGCGCAAAGAATCACCTTCTATCCATTGGATATTGGTGATTTTTACTATAATTGCGAGCGCCATTAAAAAGACAACTACTGCAACAATATAAATTCTTAAGATTATATTTTTATTATCTTCTACCATAAATTTTTCAGAAAACCTTTCTCTTCTATTTTCTTTACAATGACTTTTACTGGAGGAGTTGATGCAGGCTTAATTCCCATTTCTACCATTTTTAGTGTTACTGTAGATTCCATTTTTAACTTCATTAATTCCGAACGACGGTCAACAAATTCCGAACGTAATTCTTTTACTTCACCTGTTAATTCAATGATTTTAAAAACTTTTTGATCTACATTATTGTTGTTGGCAATCATAAAAATGGCAAGAAGAATTAGAAAAACAATGAACCGCCAATTTTTAGCCGCATTTGCTTCTTCGTTGATTAAAAATCTTGCTTTTAATATGCTGTAAACTCCATTTTTCATTATTTATCTCTTTTCAGCTATTCTCAATTTTGCACTTCGAGCTCTATTATTGATTTTAATTTCTTGGAAATCAGGAACAATTAATTTTCCAATTGTTTTAAACGGAACCGAAAAATTTCCAAAAAAATCACGTTCTGGTTCGCCTTCAAACATTCCATTTTTCATCAATCTTTTCACTAATCTGTCTTCCAATGAATGATATGAAATAACACTCAATCGCCCGCCTGGCTTCAAAATCTCTAAAGATTGTTCCAAAAATTCCTTTAAAACATCCATTTCTTGGTTGACCTCAATTCGAATTGCTTGGTACATTTGGGCCAATATTTTATGACTTTTATGCGCTGGCAAAAACCGTCCTAAGACTATTTTGAGTTGTTCTGTATTTCGAATTGGCTCTTCTTCACGAGCTTCAATAATTACACGGGCAATTGCTGGTGCATTTTTCAATTCTCCGTAATCCAGAAAAACCCTTCTTAAATTTGTTTCATCGTATTCATTAACAACTCGATACGCATTTAAGTCGTTTTTCTGACTCATCCTCATGTCTAATTCCGCATCAAAACGAGTTGAAAAACCACGTTCGGCAACATCAAACTGATGCGATGAAACACCCAAATCAGCCAAAATTCCATCGACACTTCTCACATTATGAAATCTTAAAAACCTTTTTATAAATCGGAAGTTTTCATTTATTAAAACAAATCGTTCGTCATCAATTGTGTTTTCCAGAGCATCTTCATCTTGGTCAAATGCAAATAACTTTCCATTTGGACCCAAACGACTCAAAATTTCTTTTGAATGTCCGCCTCCGCCAAAAGTCACATCAACATATATTCCGTCTGGTTTTATATTAAGTCCGTCAACAGATTCTTTTAATAATACAGGATTATGATATTCCATTTTCATCGTCATTTACGTTACCCATCACCTCTTCTGCCAAATCTGCAAAGTCAATTTCATCGTTAGAAATGAAATTTTCATATAAATCTTTATCCCAAATTTCGACAATATTAACCGCCGAAGAAAGCACCAAATCTTTAGAAATTGATGCAAATGAAACTAAATCTTTTGGAACCAAAACTCTTCCTAAAGCGTCAATTTCAACCACTTTAACACCTGCAGTAAAACGGCGAATGAAGTCATTATTTTTCTTTACAAATTTGTTCAACTTGTTTATTTTAATCATCATTAAGTTCCATTCAGACATGGGATACAATTCCAAACAAGGCTGGAATACCGAACGTTTCAAGACAAAACCGTCATGAAGCGAAGCTGTCAATTGCTTTTTTAAAGGCGCAGGCAAAAGAAGCCTTCCTTTAGCATCAACCTTACATTCGTATGTTCCAATTATTGAATTCAATTTTAATAGTATTTGAAATGGTTTTGACAAAAATATAAAAAATTTTACCACAATTTACCACAATATACCACTTTGTTAATAAGTTTTACCACTTCCTTCAAAAAATCGATAATTTGTAGGTTTATTTCCATAAAAGGTTCTTTGACAAATTGTTAAGAAACTCCATAAATTAGAAACAAAAACTCAAAAATTTATAAATTAGTTATCAATTACTTCAATTTTATACTTTAGATATGCATCTATTGAAATCAAGCCTACATTTTTTAAATTCACAAATATTGATAATCATTTAACCTAAACAAAAAATAATAATTAGTTATAAAATCATATATTTGTCGAAATTGAAATGTCATTGTAATAATGGAACACGTATTAAAAAAAGAAGGACGCTATACCTATTTTGAAGCTGGCGAAGGAACGCCAATCATCGTTTTGCACGGATTAATGGGAGGTTTAAGCAATTTTGAATCGGCTGGGGCTTACTTTTCTCAAAAAGGTTATAAAATTATTATACCAGAATTACCGATTTATACTCAAAGTCTTTTACGAACTAACGTAAAGGCTTTCGCCAAATACGTTAAGGATTTTATCACATTCAAAGGTTTTGACAGAGTAATTCTTATGGGAAATTCGTTGGGTGGACACATTGCCTTATACCATGCAAAAATGTACCCTGAAAAAATGTTAGGACTTGTAATCACAGGAAGTTCAGGACTTTACGAAAGCGCAATGGGCGATAGTTACCCAAGACGTGGTGATTATGATTATATTCAAAAAAAGGCAGAAGCTGTTTTTTACGACCCAAAAGTTGCCACCAAAGAAATGGTTGACGAAGTTTTTAGCATGGCGAATGACAGAATAAAATTAATCAAAACCTTAACGATTGCCAAAAGTGCGATTCGTCATAATATGGCTAAAGATTTGCCAAAAATGCACGTTCCAACTTGCATTATTTGGGGTAAAAATGACAATGTTACGCCGCCAGATGTAGCTATAGAATTTCATAAATTATTACCTAATTCTACTTTATATTGGATTGACAAATGTGGTCACGCCGCAATGATGGAAAGACCAGACGAATTCAACATACTTATGTATGAATGGTTACAAAAGGCAAATTTGTAATTTTTAAAACAGATAAACCACAATATTTCGAGTATTTACCGGAATTGTTGCGGCGTTTTTTTTAACTACCTTTGCACAAATCAAATTTGATTATGAAAATTAATACCGCCGAATTTATAATCAGCAATTCTGAAGTTGATAAATGCCCGAAAGATTTCTTGCCAGAATATGCCTTTATTGGTCGTTCCAATGTGGGGAAATCCTCTTTGATAAATATGCTCACAAATCATAAAAACTTGGCAAAAACTTCGGGAAGACCTGGGAAAACCCAATTGATAAACCACTTTTTGATAAACAACAATTGGTTTTTAGTCGATTTGCCTGGTTATGGATATGCGAAAGTTTCTAAGAAAACGAAATCTGTTTTTCAACAATTTATAACCGACTATTTTGAAACAAGAGAACAACTCGTTTGTGCTTTTGTTTTGATAGATATTCGTCATGAAGCGCAAAATATTGACATCGAATTTATGTCGTATATGGGGGAAAGTGAAATTCCTTTTTGTATTGTTTTCACAAAAGCCGATAAAATCAGTAAAGTGAAAATTGATTCCCACATTGCAGCTTATAAAAAGCAAATGTTTGCTAATAATTGGGCTGAAATGCCAAATCATTTTGTAACTTCCGCTACAGAATCAACTGGAAAAATGGAATTATTAAATTATATAGACGAAGTAAATCAAGAAGTTTTCAAGAACAACAGTCAGTTTTAAAAATTACTTTCAAATACTAAAAAATCCCAAAACGTATCAAAAAGGTTTTGGGATTTTTTCGTTAAAATAGCGTTTATTACTTATTCAATTCAAGCTTTTCAGCGAAATAATCACAAAAATCTTTCATTGTATCTGACATTTTTTCGTCGTCAGTAGCACGTTTGAAAGTATCGGACATGGCAACTAAAGTTTGATGAAAAAATAATTTCATTTCGTCAACAGGCATGTCTTTTGTCCACAAATCGATTCGCAAAGATTCTTGTGCTTTACTGTCCCAAATAGAAAGCATAATGGCTTTGGCATCTTCAGCTTGAACGCCACCATCTTGTGCTGTCCAGCTTAGTTTTTCGGGTACTTTATTTTCGTCTAATTCTACGAAAAATTTAATTTCAGAGGTTGAATTTGCCATTATTTTTTAGGTTTGTATTTTGATTTTTGAAATAATTCCATTGAATCCATTTGTAGCACT